>CADALS010000127.1 GCA_902788795.1 uncultured Eubacteriales bacterium
TAGTATCCATAATCATAGGTCTGGTGTTCGGCGCTCTGCTGATGCTTATAATAGGCCTGGCAGACAAGAGCCTCGGCATGAACACTGTCTGGGAAGGCATAAGGCTGGTGTTCGGCGGTCTGTTCTCCACCGGAAGAAACGCTGCCGGCGGGCTCTCCTGGGGCTTCAACTCCGTAAACTTCGGAAACATGCTCTTCAGAGCCACCCCGCTTATAATGACAGGTCTTTCTGTTGCGTTTGCGTATAAGACCGGCCTGTTCAACATAGGCGCTCCCGGCCAGTACCTTATGGGCTCCATGACCTCTCTTATGATAGCTCTCAGCATCCCCTCGGATAAGGTGAGCCCGGTAATAATCTGGATACTTGCCTTCCTCGGCGCTATGGTGGCAGGAGCTATCTGGGGCGCTATCCCCGGTCTTTTCAAGGCTTTGCTGAATACCAACGAGGTAATAGCCTGCATCATGACCAACTGGATAGCAGCCAACATAGTAACCTGGCTGTTCGATATCTCCAACTTCAAGAACGTTACCGAGAGCACCAAGAGCGGCTACATCTACAAGACCAGCTTCAACAACGTGGCTACTGCCAAGTTCGGGCTGGACAAGCTGTTCCCGGGTTCCCAGATAAACGGCGGAATAATAATCGCTATACTCATAGCGGTCATCATCTACATAATAATGGCCAAGACCACCTTCGGATATGAGCTTCGGGCCTGCGGTTCCAACAAGGACGCCGCAAAGTACGCAGGACTCAAGGACAAGAGGGACATAGTTATCTCCATGGCCATAGCAGGCGCGCTGTCCGCTGCGGGCGCTGCGCTCTACTACCTGTCCGGCAACACGGAGCTCTTCTGGTCCACCTACCAGTCCCTGCCGGCTATAGGCTTCAACGGCATACCGGTAGCCATGCTGGCACTGACCAACCCGATAGGAGTTATTTTCTCCGCGCTGTTCATGTCCATGCTCAACATCATAGGACTTCAGATAACAAGTCTTACCGCATACAACGAGTACATTACGGACGTTATAATCGCGGCTATAGTGTACCTGTCCGCATTCTCGCTGCTGATCAAGCAGGTCATAGCAAGGCGCATCGGTAAGAAGAAGGGAGGCAGCAAATGAGTTTCCTGATCCAGCAAACACTGGTATACGCAATACCACTGATGATAGTTGCTCTGGCAGGCGTATTTGCTGAAAGGAGCGGTATCATAAATCTGGCTCTCGAAGGTATCATGATCTTCGGAGCTTTCTGCGGAGTATTCTTCGTAAACAAGATGCAGAACACCACCTGGGTCTACGAGGCCTACAGGGCAGACCAGTACGGAACGCTTCAGCTGACAGTCATCCTGGCCATGCTGGTGGCAGCTCTTCTGGGAGCTATATTCTCCCTGCTGCTGTCGTTCGCGTCCATCAATCTGCGCGCCAACCAGACCATAGGCGGCACAGCACTCAACCTGCTGGCTCCGGCTCTGGTACTCTTCCTCATCAGGATGCTGGAAGGCCAGAACACACTGTTCCTTGCCAAGGGCGATGCAGCTGAATGGTTCATGATCAAGAAGAGCATGTTCGGCTACTCCGCAAAGGAGAGCATGGGTTTCCTGGGCGATACCTTCATCCACAAGACCTACATCTCCAACTACGTATGCATACTGGCGTTCATAGTCCTGTCCATACTTCTGTACAAGACCAGGTTCGGACTGAGGCTCCGTTCCTGCGGCGAGAACCCGCACGCTGCGGACTCCCTGGGTATAAACGTCCACAAGATGCGCTACGCAGGCACCACGATATCCGGCGCTCTGGCTGGCATGGGCGGCTTCGTTTACGCTCTTACCACAGCTAACTGCTCCGCCAACGGCGATGTTGCAGGCTTTGGATTCCTGGCTCTGGCTGTAATGATATTCGGTAACTGGAAGCCTCTGTCCATAGCAGGCGCTTCGCTGCTGTTCGGCTTCTTCAAGTGCCTGGCAGCCGGTTACTCCTCCATAGATATCAACGGAGACGGTATATTCTGGCTCAAGGAGATAGGCCTCAGCCCGCATCTCTACCGCATGCTGCCTTACATAATCACTCTGATAGTTCTGGCATTTACATCCAAGAACTCCAGGGCTCCTAAGGCAGAAGGCATACCTTACGACAAGGGTCAAAGGTAGGTGCGTGCCATGCGCATGTACGATATCATAAAAACCAAGAGGGACGGCGGAAAGCTCACGTCAGAGGAGATACGCTGGTTCATCAAGGGTTATACGGAAGGGGCTATCCCGGATTACCAGGCGGCAGCGCTCCTGATGGCTATATTCTATGAGGGTATGGACGATCAGGAGACCGCCGAGCTGACCCTTGCTATAAGGGACTCCGGCGATACTCTGCAGCTTGGGCTGGACGGAATACGCGTGGACAAGCACTCCACAGGCGGCGTAGGCGATAAGACCAGCCTTGTTGTGGCTCCTGTAGTTGCAAGCTGCGGCATCAATGTGGCCAAGATCTCCGGAAGGGGCCTTGGGCACACAGGCGGCACCGTGGACAAGCTGGAGGCCATAGAAGGCTACCGCACGGACCTTTCCACGGAGGAATTCGTGGAGGTGGTTCGCAAGGTAGGCGTGTCCATAATAGGGCAGAGCCAGGACTTTGCGCCTGCGGACAAGAAGCTCTACGCCTTAAGGGACGTTACCGCCACGGTAGACAGCATGCCGCTGATAGTTTCCAGCATCATGGGCAAGAAGCTTGCCGCCAACGACGACTGCATAGTCCTGGACGTCAAGTGCGGCAGCGGATCCTTCATGAAGACGGAGGCTGACGCGTTCAAGCTGGCCCAGCTCATGGTAAGCGTAGGCACCAGGGCAGGCAAAAAGGTCCGCGCCCTGATAACCAATATGGACAGGCCACTTGGCCGCGCCGTAGGAAACTCCCTGGAGGTCTGCGAGGCCATAGAAACGCTGAAAGGCGGCGGCCCCGGAGACTTTAAGGAGCTTTGCCTGCAGCTTGCCTCCAACATGCTGGAGCTTGCAGGAAAGGGCAGCCTGGAGGAATGCCGCGCCATGGCAGAGGATGCCATAAAGTCCGGCAGAGCCCTGGACACCCTGGCAAAGATGGTGGAGCTTCAGGGCGGAGACCCCCGCTGGATATACGAACCCGAACGCTTCCCCAAGGCCAAGTATTCCCTGGAGGTAAAAGCGCCGGAAAAGGGCTATATATTCAAGGTGGACACCGAAAAGTACGGAGAAGTCAGCCTTATACTTGGCGCCGGGCGCAGCACCAAGGAGGACAAGATCGACAACACCGCGGGCTTCGTGCTTGAGCGGAAGACTGGCGATCTGGTCTTCAAAGGGGACGTTATAGCAACTCTTTACACCACGGAAAAGAAGGAAGCGCTTGAACGCGCTGCAAGGCTGATGCTTTCTGCAACGGCGCTCTGGAAGGAGCAGCCGGAGAAGATGCCTCTGGTACTTGGCAGCGTGGAGTAGGTCAGAAAAAATGGCTAAACTATATTTCAAATACGGAGCTATGGGCTCGTCCAAGACGGCCCAGGCTCTTGTTACAAAGTACAATTACGAAGAGCGCAACATGAAGGTCCTCTTCCTTAAGCCTTCCACGGACACTAGGGACGGATCTGACATAGTGCGCTCCAGGATAGGGCTTCAGGCAAAGGCTGTAGTCATCCCGCCCGAGATGGATGTCTACAAGCTCTACGAGGAAAAGTACACGGACTGCAAGGCCGTTATAGTGGACGAGTGCCAGTTCCTTACACCGCAGCAGGTGGATCAGCTGGCTCAGATCACTATAGATTTTGACGTAGCGGTGCTGTGCTTCGGGCTCAGGACGGATTTCCAGACCCACTTCTTCCCCGGCAGCATGCGCCTTATGGAGTTAGCAGAATCCATTTCGGAGATCAAATCCATATGCGACTGCGGCGCCAAGGCTACCGTAAACGCCCGAATAGACGACAAAGGCAATGTAGTCTTTGAGGGCGCACAGGTAGTGCTGGGCGGCAACGACCGCTACAGGGCAATGTGCCGCAAGTGCTGGCTGGAAAAGCGCAAGGCTCAGGAAAAGCAGGCAAAGTAGTAAGGACCCGGCAAAAGGAAGGACGATCATGAAGAGGATAGTTATAGGCTTTTGCGGAGGCAGCGGGAGCGGAAAGAGCACTCTGGCAAGGAAGGTAAAGGAAGAGTTCGGAGACCAGGCAACGATAGTCTGCATGGATTCCTTCTACAAGGCTCAGCCGAACACCACCTACGAGGAGCGCTGCAAGACCAACTACGACCACCCGGATGCCTTTGACGCGGACATAATGCTGCAGTGCGTTAAGGATCTTAAGGAGGGCAGGGACACCAAGGTGCCCGTCTACGACTTTACCATCCACAACCGCAGCGATCAGCCCTGGGAGGACGTAAAGAGCACCCCGATAATAGTGCTGGACGGCATTCTGCTGTTCGCCTTCCCGCAGCTGGTGGAGCTCATGGATGTTAAGGTCTTCGTGGATACGGACGCGGACGTGCGCATACTAAGAAGGCTGCACAGGGACGTGCGCAAGCGCGGACGCAGCGTGGAATCTGTAATGGAGCAGTACCTCGGCACGGTAAAACCCATGCACGAGACCTACGTGGAGCCCTACAAGCGTCTGGCGGATATCATAGTCCCCGAAGGCGGCCGCAACACCGTAGCCTGCGCCATGATATTCAGCTACCTGCGCTCGTTATAGGGGACGGTTCTTCTTCACCTTTTGGGAACGTTATAGGGGACGGTTCTTCTTCACCTTTTGGAATAAAATGTAAAAATGACAATTCGGGACCGTCCCTAATTGTCATTCAGATGGAGGCATACATGAAGGAAGTTTTGATCTTCGGCGATACTTTGCCGGAAGCGTATCATAAAGCACTGGAGGCGCTCAGCACTCAGGGAGAGATATCCGACTGCGCGGACTGGAACACTACCCAAAAGGAGCTGTCCATGACCTTCCAGGTGGCGCACCCCTTGGAGGAGCCCATGATCAGCAAGCTGTTCATAGGCGGCCCGGA
>CADALS010000128.1 GCA_902788795.1 uncultured Eubacteriales bacterium
AAGTGGACACCTATACCGGGGCGTTTCAAGGACTACATTGCAATGCCTAAGTCCAACAGGTATCAGGCACTGCACACCACGCTGCTCTCCAAGAACGGAACTCCTTTCGAGATACAGATAAGGACCTGGGAGATGCACAGGGTCGCTGAATACGGTATCGCGGCACACTGGAAATACAAAGAAGGCATTACATCCGACAGCAACAACGAGGAAGTAAAGCTCGCTTGGATAAGGCAGACTCTGGAATGGCAGCAGGAAGTCCACGATTCCAAGGAATTCATGGACATACTTAAGGTGGACCTGTTCTCCAACCAGGTATTCGTATTTACACCTAAAGGGGATGTTATAGAGCTGCCTGCAGGCTCCACGCCTCTGGATTTTGCCTACAAGATACACTCCAGAGTAGGAGAAAAGTGCGTTGGCGCCAAGGTCAACGGCAAGATGGTGCCTATAACCTACGAGCTCAAAAACGGAGAGATCGTAGAGATAGTAACATCCTCCAACTCCAAAGGACCAAGCATAGACTGGCTCAAGATAGTTAAATCCAATTCTGCAAGGACCAAGATACGCCAGTACCTCAGGAAAGAAAACAAAGTGCACGGCACCGGCAAGGGCCGCGAGGCATTGGAAAAAGCAGCAAAGCGCAAGGAACTGGATGTGGAAAAAGTCCTGCGCACCAGCTTTGTGGACCGCGCCGCAAAGGCTCAGAGCTTCTCTGATATAGACGATCTTTACGCAGCTCTTTCAGCAGGTGGATCTATTATAAATAAGACTCTGCTGCTCTGCCTTTCCTACTACAGGGAGGAAGAACAGGCCCAGGCCAAGCGCCAGGAAAGAGAAGTCAGAAAGCTGGAAACTGCCACAAAGAAGCGCAGCTCGCATAATTCCAAGGGCGTTACAGTAAAAGGCGTGGACAACCTGCTTATAAGGTTCTCCAGATGCTGCAACCCTGTACCCGGAGATGAGATAATCGGCTATACCACGAAGGGCCGCGGAGTAAGCATACACCGCAAGGACTGCATTAACATACTCAACCTTCCCGAGGCAGAGCAGGGCAGGCTCATAGATGTGGAATGGGAGCTCAACAGCGACGGGCACTTCTACGAGGCAGGCATAACTATCCTGGCAGACGACAGAAAAGGCCTGTTTTCAGATGTTTCCAAGGTCTGCGACGACATGGACATCAACCTTACCGGAGTGCACGCGCAGGCAGACAACGACGGCGTTACTACCATGAATCTTATGCTCCAGATAGCCAACACCGGAGATATAGAAAAGATCATAGGCAGATTCCGCCAGATCAAGGATGTTATAGACGTTTACAGGACCAACTACTGATGAAGATAGAGCAATACATGGCCTACAACGGCTTTGGCACAAATGTATACCTTGCGTGGGATGAGTACACAAACAAGGCCTTCCTTGTTGATCCCGGCAGCAAGCTGGATAAGTGCGTTCAGTCAATTAAGGACAAGGGCCTGGATCTGGAATATATAATACTTACTCACGGCCACGGGGATCATACAGGCGGCCTGGAGGACTTCAGAAAAGAGTTCCCTGACGCCAAGGTAGTAGCCGGCCGCAGGGAGCGCAAGATGCTCTACGACCGCCACATGAGCATGGGTAAAGGCGGTATCAAAGCAGATATAGAAGTTTCTGACGGAAGCACTCTGGAAGTAGGCACGATGCATCTGGAGTTTATAGAATGCCCAGGGCACACTCCCGGAGGCATAAGCGTCCTCTGCGATAAGATACTCTTTGCCGGAGATACTCTGTTCTTCAGATCTGTCGGCAGAACAGACCTGGAAGGCGGAGACTGGGACGAGCTGCAGACATCCATAAGAGACAAACTCTTTAAGCTGCCGGAGGATACGATAGTTCTTCCCGGCCACGGAGAAAAGACAACTATAGGATACGAACAAAGGTACAATCCGTTTGTATAGGATAAGGATAACAGACGAGAAAAACGCATACGAACTTACAGAGCTTGCAAAGATGTTCACATCGGCAGACTCTCTTGACATATCACTGGTATCTTCAGATGCCGAGGCTGCAGACCTTATAATTCCAGGACAAGATGAGATGGACAGGAACGCCCAGAAAAGGGTGCTTTTCTCGTTCCTTGCGGAAAAGACAGGAACTGCGCTGGAGTGGGGCACGCTTACTGGTGTAAGGCCGGAAAAGCTCTTTACCAGGACTGCTGCAGTTCTTGGCAGCGCAGACAAAGCAGAGCAAAAGCTTAAGGAAGACTACCTTGTTGCGGACTCTAAGCTGAGCCTTCTCAGGGAAACATACGAGGTGCAGCAAAGCGTAAAAAGGGACATGGACCCGCACGCTGTAGGGCTTTATGTTGGCATACCTTTCTGCCCGACCAGGTGCCTTTACTGCTCCTTTACATCCAACCGCTTTACAGAAAAAGCAGCGGCTGCCTATCTGGAAGCTCTCTTTAAAGAGATAGATGCTGTTAAAGATATAATGGACAGCAAGGGGCTGTACGCAGAGTCTGCATACATAGGCGGCGGCACCCCGTCGTCGCTTACGGACAGCATGTTCCAAGACATGGTATGCAGGGTCTCAGATGTCTTTGTAAGGCCCAAAACAGCCGAATTCACGGTGGAATGCGGCAGGCCTGATACAATTACCGAAAGCAAGATGAAATCGCTCAAAACGGCCAATGCGGGCCGCGTAAGCATAAACCCGCAGACCATGAAGGCCTCCACTTTGCAGCTTATCGGAAGGCAGCACAGCCCGGAGCAGATCAGGGAAGCCTTCGGAATTGCCAGAAGCTGCGGCATAAAGTGCATAAACATGGACCTTATAGCAGGTCTTCCGGAGGAGACTGCATCCGATATGGAAGACACCCTGGAGCAGATAATAGGCATGGGGCCGGAGAACATAACCGTCCATACGCTTGCCGTAAAGAGGGGCTCAAGGCTCATAGAAGAAGACAAAGATTTTGCCTTCAGACAGGCTGAAACAGTAGGAAACATGCTGGATATAGCCAGAAACAAGCTTGGAAAAGCAGGCTACAGGCCTTACTACCTCTACAGGCAGAAGCACATGGCAGGAAACCACGAGAACACTGGCTACTGCCTGCCAGGCACGGAAAACCTCTACAACATGAGGATAATGGACGAGGACCAGAGCATCATAGCTCTCGGCGCAGGAGGCATCTCCAAAGTCTACTACCCGGCTGAAGACAGGCTGGAGCGCGTTGCAAACGTATCCAATTACGAGATCTACATCGACAGAATAGATGAAATGATAGAAAGAAAGGTAAAAGGCTTATGATAAGCATACCAAAGGGGACAAAGGACATACTCCCAAAAGACGTCTACAAATGGCAGAACGTTGAGGAACTGTTCAGAAAGACCGCTGAAAAGTACGGTTTTACTGAGATCAGGACACCTATAATAGAGCATACTGAGCTTTTTGCGCGCGGCATAGGCGACACTACTGACGTAGTTCAGAAGGAGATGTACACCTTCGAGATAGCAGGACGCAGCCTTACTCTTAAGCCGGAAGGCACAGCAGGCGTCGGAAGGTCCTTTATAGAAAACAAGCTCTACGCAGAAGGACTTCCCGCAAAGTACTACTACATAACGCCTTGCTATCGCTACGAAAAGATGCAGAAAGGAAGGCAAAGGGAGTTCCACCAGTTCGGAATAGAGGTCTTCGGATCCGACAAGATGAGCGCGGACGCGGAAGTTATACTTCTGGCCTACGATTTCATTACAGCCTGCGGCATAGATGATGTAAAGCTGCACATAAACAGCATAGGCTGCCCCAAGTGCAGGGGAGAATACCGCAAGGCGCTGCAGGATTTCCTGCGCCCCAATTACGACTTGCTCTGCGATACCTGCAAGAGCCGCTTTGAGCGCAACCCCATGAGGATACTGGACTGCAAGAGCCCGGAATGCAAAAAGCTTACCGTAGGCGCTCCGAAGATGCTGGATTACCTCTGCGAGGACTGCAGGAACGCATTCGAGGAAGTTAAGAAGCTCCTGGACATCTACGGAGTTCCTTACGAAGTGGATCCCGGCATCGTAAGAGGCCTTGATTACTACACCAAGACAGCCTTTGAGTTCGTATCCGAAAAGCTCGGATCTCAGTCCACAGTCTGCGGAGGCGGACGCTACGACCACCTTATAGAAGAGCTCGGCGGACCGGCAACCTGCGGCGTGGGATTCGGCCTTGGCATAGAAAGGCTGCTGCTCATAAGGGAAGCTTCCGGCATAGAGGAAAAACAGCCCTCAAGCTGCGATGTTCTTGTTGCAGGCCTTGGAGATACTGCAAAAGAATATGCAATGAAGCTCACAAAACAGATGCGCGCAAGCGGTATAAGAGTTATAATAGACGTTATGGAAAGAGGCCTTAAGGCTCAGTTCAAGTACGCGGACCGCATAGGAGCTAAGTATGTTGTCGTTATAGGAGACGACGAGCTTGCCAAAGGCGTATTCACCTTAAGGGATATGGCAAACTCCGCCCAGTGCGAGGTCCCCAAAGAAGAACTGATAGAAACGATCCAGAAGGGTCTGTAAATACAAGGAGAGTATAATGGACGCACTTAAAAAGCGCACGCATTACTGCGGAAGTTTAAGGAAGGAAAATATAGGCGAAACTGTTACCGTTAACGGCTGGGTAGCAAAGAACAGAAGGCTCGGAGGCCTTATATTTGCTGACATAAGGGACCGCAGCGGCATAGTTCAGGTAGTCTTTGGGGACGGAACTCCTCAGGAAGTAATAGACAAGGCAGCTACACTGCGCAGCGAATACTGCGTAGGCGTTACCGGCAAGGTAAGAGAGCGCGAAAGCAAAAACGAAGAGCTGGAGACCGGTTTCATTGAAATAATCGCAGAGTCTCTCAGCATCTACGCTGCATCCGATACGCCTCCCATCTACATCAAGGACAACGATAACGTATCCGCAGATCTGAGGCTCAAGTACCGCTACCTGGACCTCAGAAAGCCCGGAATGCAGAAGACCCTTGCTTTCAGAAGCAAGAT
>CADALS010000129.1 GCA_902788795.1 uncultured Eubacteriales bacterium
GAACTGGATCTAGTGAGCTGAAAAACAGGCTCAAAAAACGTCATATATGACGGTTTTTGAGCCTCTTTTTATAGTTTTTGCAGAATGGAGCGAGAGGGCGGCTAAGTAGCATTCAAATGCTCGTATTAATGCCTGGCGCTGTGGTAATAACTGGTAAATTTGTTGTCTTTGGCGTATTAAATCTCTCAAACTGTCCAATTTTTTAAAAACAGCCTCAACATGGGGACTATGAGTCTAGTACCAGCGGCTGCGTAAAGGTCCGCCGTTCGATGCTACGCTCCAACACAGAGCGTGCAACCGGAAAATAAGACTTTTTGAGGTAAAAGGATGTGCTGGAGACAACAGTCTATATACGGGCCAGTAAGCTAGAAGGTAATATATGGATATGATGTCATGCAATGATTGAAAAATCCGCTTTGTTTGCTTAAAATGGGCCAATGATTTGATCAAAACAGACTATCAAGAGCTATGACGTAAATTCATAGTCGGTAAAATGACCGTTCCAAAAGACTGGATTGGGAAAAACTAGGAAAAGTGTTGTCGCTTGAGCCCTGTTGAATGGCAAAAAGTCTTATTTTACGGTTGCAATGGGTATAACGCGCGGCTTGGTCCATAATGATCTGTTTTTATGTAGGCCTGGACTCATGGGCAAAGCTTCAGTTGATGCTCCGGCAGTAAAAAGTATTTGCAAACACGGCTTATTGTGATAGAATATCCGATGATGCCGCGCAGATGCAGTACGGCGGCTGACCAGATTGCCGCGCAGATGCAGTTCGGCGGCTGACCAGATCGTCAATGCAGATGTAGTTTAATGGCAAAACAGCAGCTTCCCAAGCTGCGGTCGAGGGTTCGATTCCCTTCATCTGCTCCAAATGGAAAAGAGGTCCAAGGGACCTCTTTTTTCTTTAGTTCAGCGCAGCTTCAGCCACGGCCCTCAGCGCAGCCGCATCAGTTTGCCGACCCGCTTGGTTATTGCGTCTGCCATGCCGTCCAGTGTTACATCGCAGAACAGGAAGAGCAGGGCGCCGGCAGCTATGATCAGAAGATCTGCAACAGAAAGGGGCAGCGGCATCCAGCTGATGGGCTTAAGCAGCCAGCCAGTGCCTTCTTCGGGTATGCCCAGGATCTTGAAAACGGCCCAGAGCATCAAGCTGACGGCAGCAATATATATCAGCAGCTTGGCCAGCAGCCTCAGCTTTTTGTTGTGGATCTTCTGCACGGACGGCCTTACCGCAGGCCACCAGCCGAAGCAGCAGTAGAACAGGGAGAGCTCCCTGTCCGGCACCAGTATTAGCGCCAGCACAGCGACTGCCACGTAGGCCGTAAAGGATGCCTTTCTGCCGTAAAGCTTTAATACAGGCAGCAAAGTCCATATAGAAAGCAGAGGGACGGCGTAGATGCCGACCCATAAAAGGCTTCCTATGAGCATTTCTACCACGGCAAGGGCTCCCAAAAGCCCGCAGGTGGCTACTTTTCTGCTTTCTGACACTTCGATCACCTGTAAATAATGCTGATTCCGGCAGTGTGCGCCGGATCACCTGCAAATAGAGCTGATCCCGGCAGTTCCAGCTGCGACGGCACGCATCAGATCTTTGCCAGATCTATGCTCTGCAGCTTTTCTATCGTGTAATCCAGGCGCAGCGCGTCAAAGGAAAAACGGAGCGTTTCAGCGCCTAAAGTCCTCTCGACATATAATTTACCGTCCGCTCCCTCAAAAGCTCTCAGAGAGCCCTTTTTGAGGCATTCAGAGGCATTCCTGAGCCTCCCCAGCGCTTTGTAGTGCGCTATAAGATCCTTATCTTCCTTGCCCCATGGGTAGGTCCTGCGGTTATCGGGGTCCGGGCCGCCTTCAAGGCCTGCTTCGTCTCCGTAGTAGATAACTGGAACGCCCGGCATGCTGTACTGCAGCACGGACGCGAACCTTACGGCCTTGGTGCTTCCCAGCAGGGTGCGTATCCTTTCGCGGTCGTGGCTTCCAATGCAGTTGAAGCACGCTGCAAAGGCTTCCGGCGGGTAGTTCTCCATGCGGGACATCTGCCTGGAGGCAAACTCCGCGGCGCTGATCTCGCTTCTTGTAAAGGCAAGAACATCCTCCCTTAGCGGGTAGTTCATTACGCTGTCCAGCTCTTTTCCGCCAAGAAAATGCATGCGAACGCCGTAGTCTATCTTGTCTGTGGCGTCCTCCCAGACCTCGCCGATCAGCATGTTGTCCTTGCTCTGGCCCTTTACGGCTTTTCTGATGCGGACCATGAACTCGTCCGGAAGCTCGTCTGCTACATCCAGCCTCCAGCCGCTTGCGCCAAGGTCCAGCCACTTGCGCAGAACGCCGTCTTTTCCGCATATCATGGCGGAGAACTCCGGGTTGAGCTCGTCTACCTGCGGCAGGTCCTTTACTCCCCACCAGCAGCGTATCTGGTCCCCGTCGTGCTGGTACCAGTCCGGGTGATCCCTGAAATAGCTGCTTTCCACGCCTGTGTGGTTGAACACTCCGTCCAGGATCACGTGGATCCCGAGCTTTGCTGCCTTTTCGCAGAGCTTTTTAAAGTCCTCTTCAGTGCCCAGCATGGGGTCTATGCTGAAGTAATCGGCAGTGTCGTAGCGGTGGTTGGACCTCGCCTTAAAGATCGGGTTCAAATATATGGCATTGGCCCCGAGGCTTTTGATATAGCTGAGCTTTTCAGCTATGCCTTTGAGGTCTCCGCCCCAGAAGTTCCACTCTTTTATGGAACCGTCTTCGTTTCTGATGTAATAGGGAAGGGTCTCCCAGTCCTCCATGTGCCTTCCATCAATGGCAGGGGCTTTTTCAGACCTTCTGAACCTGTCGGGGAAGATCTGATAGACTATGCCTTCCTTGTACCAGGAAGGCGCTGAGAACTTGTGGTAGACGCTTATCTTGTAGGAAACGGGAGTCTGGCCCTGGAAGTAGATGCAGCCTTCTCCTCCGCGGTTTTGCAGGTTGTTTCCATAACAAACTATTCCGTCCTGGCCGTTTATAACAAAATAATACCAGACAAGTCCGTCTGCTTTCGGCATTGAAACTGTCCAGCTGAAGAAACCGCGTCCGTCCTTTTCTGCAGGTATGAGCTTTTCGCCTTCGGCATCGCTGTAGATATGAAGGCTTGCCTCCCAGGCGTCAGGCGCATTTAGGCTAAGCCAAACTTCGGAGCCGCAAAGCGCGGCTCCGAAGGGCTTTCTGTATTCTGATTCGTATGAATTATGGTAGATATACATAAAGTATCAATACTTTCCGGTGAGCTGGCGGTACATATCCATGTAGACCGCTGCGGATGCGTTCCAGCTGAAGTCTGCCTCCATGGCCTGCCTTTTAAGAGCGTTCCAGGCTTTCTTGTCCTGGTAGAGCTCCAGAGCCTCGGAGATGGCGCCTCTGAGCTCGTGAGCGTTGAAGTTCGCAAACGAGAAGCCTGTGCCTTCGCCGGTGTACTTGTTGTAGGGCTTTACAGTGTCCTTAAGTCCGCCGGTCTCCCTTACGATTGGCAGGGTGCCGTAGCGCATGGCTATGATCTGCGAAAGTCCGCAGGGCTCAAACTGGCTCGGCATTAGGAAAGCGTCCGCGCCTGCGTAGATGCGCCTGGAAAGGGGCTCGGAGAACTCTATCCTTGCGGCAAAGCTGCCGGGGTAGCACTGCTCGAAGTACCTGAAGGCCTCCGCGTAGCGTTCCTCGCCTGTGCCCAGAACTACGAGCTGAGCGCCGCTTTCTGCTATCCAGGGCAGGTTGTAGGTTATAAGGTCCATGCCTTTCTGGTCCGTGAGCCTGCTTACGACTGCAAGCAGCGGCCTGTCTGCGTTGACCTCCAGACCCAGCTCTTCCTGAAGAGCCTTCTTGCACTTGGTCTTGCCGCCAAGGGACTTTTCGGTGTAGTGGCAGGGGATGTTGGGGTCTGTGTGGGGATCGTACACCTGATAATCCACGCCGTTGAGTATGCCCCAGAGCCTGTCCCTGCGCTCCCTGAAGAGCCAGTCCAGGTGCTCTCCGAACCACGGAGTGCAGATCTCGTTTGCGTAAGTGGGGGATACGGTGCTTATGATATCAGTGTAGCGCAGTCCTCCGAGCAGGTAGTTTGCGCTGCCGTCTTCCAGCTTCATCTGCCTGTCTGCATCCGTTCCCAGAAGCCCGCATACATCCCCGATAACAGCGCCGGAATACTGGCCCTGGAACTTGAGGTTGTGTATGGTCAGCACGGTCTTGATGTTCTCAAAGCCGTAGAGCTGGCGGTAGGTCTCGTTAAGATATACGGGTACAAGGGCCGTGTGCCAGTCGTTGCAGTGTATAACATCCGGCATGAAGTCCGTCAGGTGGAGCAGAGTTTCCAGCACGGCCTTGGAGAAGAATGCGACTCTTTCGCCGTCATCGAACTCTCCGTAGACATTGTCCCTCTGGAAATAGTACTCGTTGTCCAGAAAGTAACAGGTAACGTTGCCGAGCTTGTACTCGAACAGTCCGCAGTAGCAGTTTCTCCAGCCGAGGGGAACGTAGTAGTTCTCTACGTACTCCATGCGATCCACATACCTCTGGGGTATGCAGGAGAGCTTGGGCAGAATGAGCCTTACGTCGCAGTCCTCATTGTTGAGATAGCGGGGGAGGCTTCCTGCCACATCTCCGAGGCCGCCGGTCTTGGAGAAAGGAGCGGCCTCGAAGCTTGCAAATAATACTTTAATTGGTTCTTTACTCATTGTTTAAAGGTCCATGTTCTTTCCGATCACTAAAGGATCTTTTTCTGTGCCTATAAGCATGATCTTCGGTTTAACTGTGCAGTATTTGTCCATTACTACATTATCCAGAACGGCGCCTTCTTCTATGTGGGCGTGCTGCATTATAATGCAGTTGCGCAGGTGAGCTCCCTTGGCTACCTTAACATTTCTGAACAGTATGCAGTTTTCTACAGTGCCTTCGATCTCGCAGCCTGCGGATACCATGGAGTTGAGCACGGAAGATCCCTCTCCGAAGAGGGTAGGTGCTTCGTCCTGTATCTTGGTGAATATGG
>CADALS010000130.1 GCA_902788795.1 uncultured Eubacteriales bacterium
GATAGATACCGGCGGAATAGAGCCGGAAAACAAGGAGATAATCCCTGCTCAGATGCGTGCCCAGGCAGAGATCGCCATGGATATGGCAGATGTTATTCTGTTTATGGTAGACGGCAGAGGCGGCCTTACCACCGCGGACAGGGAAGTCGGAGAAATGCTCCGCAGAAAGAACAAGGAAGTAATACTTGTGGCAAACAAGATAGACGGCAAAAAGCTCCCGGATGATTTCTACGACTTCTACGAGCTTGGCCTTGGCGAGCCCTTTGCCATTTCTTCCACGAACCAGCTGGGACTTGGCGATCTTCTGGACGAGGTCATTTCCAGGATACCCGCAAGTTCCTTTGAGGAAGACGATGAAGACGATATAAAGATCGCCATAATAGGCCGTCCAAACGTGGGAAAGTCTTCTCTTGTTAATGCCTTCCTTGGGGAGGACAGGGTCATAGTGTCCGACATCGCAGGCACCACAAGGGATTCCATAGATACGCCCTTCGAAAAAGACGGGCAGAAGTACACCCTTATAGATACCGCAGGCATCAGGCGCCGCAGCAAGGTCAACGACGAGGTGGAAAAGTTCTCTGTCATCAGGGCTATGGCTGCCATAGAGCGCTGCGATGTTGCGATAATGGTAATAGATGCCACAGAAGGCCTTGCAGACCAGGACAAGCGCATAGTGGGCATGGCTCACGAGGCAGGCAAGGGCATAATAGTAGTTGTAAACAAGTGGGATCTGGTCGTAAAAGAGACCAATACCATGAGGGACATGGAGCGCAAGATAAAAGGCGAGCTCCAATTCATGAGTTACGCTCCAGTAATGTTCACATCGGCGCTTAAGGGACAGAGGCTTCTTCCTGTAATTGACGCTGCAAGGTCCGTTGCAGAAAACAGGGCCATGAGAGTAGGCACAGGCCAGCTGAACAGCCTTATTGCGGACGCGGTAATGATGAACCCCACGCCGGTGGACAAGGGCAAGAGGCTCAAGATCTACTACGCTGCTCAGATAGGCATAAAACCGCCTCTCTTCAGCTTCCAGGTAAACGACCGCGAGCTTATGCACTTCTCCTATGCGCGCTACCTGGAGAACAAGATACGCGAAGGCTACGGCTTTGCCGGCACCTCCATAAAATTCGTCTTCCGCGAAAAGTCCGAAAAGGAGCAATGATAATTGGGGACGGTCCCAAATTGTCATTTTGGTAATATATGGCAAACAAAACATATCACATAGTTACATTCGGCTGCCAGATGAACGAGAGGGATTCCGAGACTCTGGCCGGCATGCTGGAAGATCTGGGCTACACTTACTGCCCGGAGTTTAAGGCTGCCGATGTTTGCATACTCAATACCTGCTCCGTAAGGGAGAACGCGGACAAGCGTTTTTACGGCGTGCTTGGGCAGCTCAAGAACCCACACGAGGAGAACCCCGGCCGCATAGTCTGCGTCTGCGGATGCATGATGCAGCAGCAGATCCATATAGACACGCTCAAGGCCAAGTATCCTTGGGTGGATCTGGTGTTCGGAACCCATAACATTGCTGAGTTTCCAAAGCTTTACGCCAACGTAGCGGAGCAGCACGCAAAGATAGTGGACGTATGGCAGGACGGCGAGGCCATAGCAGAAGGTCTTCCCGCAAAGAGGGAGTACCCGTTTAAGGCCTACGTAAGCATAATGCAGGGCTGCAACAACTTCTGCACCTACTGCATAGTTCCTTATACAAGGGGCAGAGAGCGCAGCAGGGCACCTCAGCCCATACTGGAAGAGATAAAGTGCCTTGCAGCCGGCGGCACAAAGGAGATAATGCTCCTTGGGCAGAACGTAAATTCCTACGCAGGCGGCATCAGCTTTGCCCAGCTGCTTAAAGAAATAGACAAGATAGAAGGCATAGAGCGCGTGCGCTTTATGACCTCCCATCCAAAGGATATATCGGACGAGCTTATAGAGTGCTTCGGCAGCTTAAAGCACCTGTGCCATCAGATACACCTTCCTGTGCAGGCCGGCTCCGACCGCGTGCTTAAGCGCATGAACCGCCACTACGACAGCGCAAAGTACCTGGAGATAATCAGAAAGCTGCGCAAAGCCTGCCCGGATATAGCAATTTCCACGGATATAATCGTCGGCTTCCCTGGAGAAACAGAAGAAGACTTTATGTCAACACTCGATCTTGTCAGGCAGGCCGAGTATGATTCCGCCTTCACATTCATCTATTCTGTAAGGCATGGCACGCCGGCCGAAAAGTACGAAGACCAGGTGCCGGAGGACGTTAAGCACGAGCGTTTCAACCGCCTTGTGGACGTCATCCACGAGATCCAGGAAAAGAAAGCCGCAGCCTACCAGGACGCAGTGCTTCCTGTTCTGATAGAAGGCCCCAGCAAAACGGATCCATCCATGCTCACAGGCCGCACGGAAAGCAACAAGACTGTGGATCTTCCCGGAGATCCGTCCCTGATAGGCAAGATCGTACCTGTAAAGATCGTAAAAGCACAGACCTTCAGTCTGTATGGAAAACTGATAGAACAATAAGGAGATATAATAATGGGTAAAGGAATGAAAGCGGGCAAGAAGCCCAAGATGAACCACCAGCAGGCACAGCTTGCTCAGCTTCAGGCAATGCAGAGCCGCATAACCGCAGCTCAGGAAGAAATAGAGCAGAAAGAAGCTGAAGCCGGTGCAGGCGGCGGCGCAGTAACTGTCCGCGTAAACGGAAAGCACCAGATAGTTTCCGTAAACATCAAGCCGGAAGCCTGCGATCCGGAAGACGTAGAAATGCTTCAGGATATGATAGTTGCTGCTGCAAACGAAGCTATGCGCCAGATAGACGAGATAGCAGAAAAGCAGATGAGCGGCGTAACAGGCGGCATGGGACTTCCAGGAGGCCTCTTCTAAGTCCGGTCCGCTTCAGGAAAGACATTTATAATGAAGTATTACGCAAAACCACTAACTAAACTAATAGCAGAGCTTGGAAAGCTCCCAGGCATTGGCGGAAAGACCGCTCAAAGGCTGGCCTTCCACATACTGTCACTTTCGGACGACGAGGCCAAAGCCCTTGCGGATGCCATAACCGAGGCCAAAAGTTCCATGCACTACTGCAGCGTATGCGGCAACCTTACGGATACGGATCCCTGCAGCGTCTGTTCTGACAGCGCAAGGGACCACAGCGTTATCTGCGTTGTGGAGAGCCCCAGGGATGTTTCCGCAATGGAGCGCGTAAGGGAGTTCAAGGGAGTCTACCACGTCCTTAACGGAGCAATTTCTCCAATGGACGGCGTTGGCCCGGAAGACATAAACCTGCGCTCTCTTATAGTGCGCCTTCAGGAAAACGATGTTAAGGAAGTTATCCTTGCAACCAACCCCAACATAGAAGGCGAGGCTACAGCCATGTACATTGCAAGGCTCATAAAGCCCGCCGGGATAAAGGTCACCAGGATAGCGCACGGACTGCCGGTAGGCGGAGACCTCGAATACGCGGACGAAGTAACGCTTTCCAAAGCTATGGAAGGGAGGCGCGAACTATGATAAACGCGCTTGCACAAGTTACGAGAAACTTTCTGCCTGTCCCGGATCCCGTTGCGTTCAGAGTATTCGGCTATGAGATCCGCTGGTACGGCATCTGCATAGTCCTTGGCATAATAGCAGCAGTCATCCTGTGCACCAAAAGGACAGAGCTTTACGACATAAGACCCTCCGACCGCGTGCTGGACATGGTCCTGTGGGTAGTCCCGACAGGTGTCGTAGGCGCAAGGCTCTACTACTGCCTCTTCGAGTGGGAGAACTACAAGGATAACCCGATAAGCATACTCTACATACACGAAGGCGGCCTGGCTATTCACGGAGCCCTTATATTCGGCCTTACAACAGCCTTCCTGGTATCAAGGCACTGGAAGCAGAGCCCCATCAAATGGATGGATCTTATAGCTCCGGGAATCGCAATAGGCCAGGCATTCGGACGCTGGGGCAACTACTTCAACTCCGAGGCCCACGGAACGCCAACCACGCTGCCATGGGCTATAGAAGTGGACGGACAGATGGTCCACCCGACCTTCCTCTACGAGTCCATATGGTGCCTGCTTCTTTGCATAGGCCTCTGCATTTTCGAAAAGAAGCGCAAAAAACGTTTCGACGGCCAGATAATCTGCCTTTACGTGATTTTCTATTCCATAGAGCGCTTCTTTGTGGAAGGACTGCGCACGGACAGCCTCTGGATAGGCTCTCTGCGCCAGGCTCAGGTAATAAGCGTCTGCGCTGTGGTGCTTGGCATCATTGCCTACGTGCTGCTCAAAAAGCGCGGCGAAAAGCTTCAGAAAGCAGCAGAAGCAAAGGCCGCAGAACAAGCCTCCCAGACAGCAGAAGAGGAGCAAAACAATGGCTGATAACAGTTTCGAACCCAACAGAAAGAAATTCTGGACTCAGAAATACATCAGAGAGCACATAGCCTATTTAATAGGATCCTTCGTGCTGCCTGTTGTAGTTTTTATCTTTCTTTACGCAGGTAAAAAGCTGCAGCTCACCCCGCTGCAGTGGGTCCTTGCAATTGTGCTTTTTATAGGGCTCGATGCTGTATATTTCATAAGGCACCTTTCTGAATACGTAAGGGTCAACCTGGACAAAGAAGAAAGAAAAGGCCTTGCAAAAGACGGCTATTCCACCCTGGATCCAAACGATCCAAGGTTCGTGGACGTGGACGAAAAATAACCATCAAGGAGATCAGAAACATGAAACTCGGTATAATAGGACTTCCTAACGTAGGCAAGAGCACGCTCTTTAATGCCATAACCAAGGCAGGGGCGGAAGCTGCCAACTATCCGTTCTGCACTATAGAGCCTAATGTAGGCATAGTTACCGTGCCGGACCCCCGCGTTACCAAGCTCCACGAGATATACAACTCCAAAAAGACCAGCTACGCTGTGATCGAGTTCTGCGACATCGCAGGCCTTGTTAAAGGTGCAAGCAAAGGCGA
>CADALS010000131.1:0-5290 GCA_902788795.1 uncultured Eubacteriales bacterium
GTTCTGCATCTTTTGTCTTTTATGTATCGTCGTCTTCTTCAGGATCACGGATAAATTCAAGTTTGTATTCCCCTGTGCATTCCAGAACGCCGCCTTCTGTCAGGCTGATGGATTCTTCACTTTCGTAGTAGTCAGTGACATGGCCGAGCGGGTCCTTCATATGAAGACCGGCGTCGTTGATGGCCTTGACTTTGTAAATGCCCGGGCGGAGAGAACGCGGAATGTCATAAACGCCTGGAGTAATGGTCAGCTGGTTGTCATCGGAAATATAGATGAGGTGCTGTCTCTTGTTGTTCTTGGCAGCCATGACTTTCTGATAGAAGCGTTCACGCAGAAAGAAAAGGTCTGCATTCTTCACCTGGTAGGTGAATTTTTTGGAAGGTGTCTGTACAGTGACGTGTTCCTTGTCGCGGGTGTTTCTTTTTACATAGCCGAGACGGTGTACATTGACGATCTTTTCGGAAAGGAAGTAGAGAGCAGCTTCTGTTTCATACAGAATGCCTTCAATTTTTTCAGAACCTGATCTTTCACCGGCATCAGGGATATTATTGATGGTTCCTTTTCTGACTTCGGAAATGTTTTTGACAGCGAATGCCTGCGGAACATTTTCTTTCTTGACGGTATAGGCGGCTTTGACTGCATTGAGGCAGTGTTCGCCTTCATGAAGAAGAATTTTCGGCAGCGGATAGTATTTTGCGATGGCATCGTCCGGGGCGTTGTGTTCAAGCCAGGCGTCCATCATCATGTCCGTCATGTTTGCTTGTGATGTCACGAGTGTCTGGAAAAGGTCGTATTTGACCGGCAGGCCGTATTTCTGAATAACGGCTTTGCAGTTTTTGCAGATATAGTGGCCGTCCGGCAGTTTCTGCGGGCGGCTGAAAATTCCTGTTCCTTCGCTCAGGCAGAAATCGCATACATTATGTGCCATAGGGTAAACCTCCTGAGTTATCTATATTATTATACAAAGGGTGTCAGAAATTGAAAAGAAAGAGGAAGGGTGTTTGTGCGAAAACCGGTGAATTGATTCACATGATCGGTAGTTCGACAGTTGCCACAACCAAATATTTCAAATAACGGCTTAAACAGCCGTTTTTCTTTGTCAAATTTTGTTTTGATTATTGTCGTACGGTGTCGTATATGCTATAATTAAGGCATGAAATTGAACTATGACAAGAAATCCAAGAACCCGACTTACTTCGGGCAGATCTCCTTCCGTATTGGCAATAAATCCACTACGAAAAACCTGATCAGAATCGGTAAGCACGATGAGCTCCTCAAAGACCACGATGATCCTCTGCAGTACGCCATGGATTTTGTGAAAAACTGGAATGAAGAACAGAAGAAAAACAATAAAATGACTGTTCCGGTTAATATCCGCTTCGACACAAAGCTTCCCAGAAACAATGGTGTTGCCGTGCCTCCTTCAAAGCTTTACAATGTCGGCTATTTTTTTCTCCAGAAGATTTACCAGCAGCTTGATATCAGTGGATTCTTCAAGTCTGTTGAAGCTGACAAGAAGATCACCTTTGATTCAAATCTCATCAACCGTTTTCTTGTCATTTCACGCATATTATGGCCTGATTCAAAGCTTGGCATGTGGGAGCACAAGAACCAGTTCTATGAACAGCCTTCATTCGAATATCAGCACATTCTCAGAATGATGGACATTCTTGCGAATCACTTTGATGATTATCTGGAATACCTCTATACCCAAAGCGACAAGGTCTACAAAAGAGACACTTCTGTTCTCTACTATGACTGCACAAACTTCTACAACGAAGTGGAAATGGAAGATGAAGACATCTTTGACGAGGTAACCGGCGAATTAATCCGGCCAGGTTTACGCAAATACGGTCCTAGTAAAGAACACAGACCTAATCCGATTGTTCAGATGGGTCTCTTCATTGACCGCAATGGCATTCCTCTGACTATGGATATCAACTCCGGCAGCACAAATGAGCAGACTACTGCCATTCCTTTAGAAAAAAAGATTCTGAAAATGGTTAAAGAGAAAGACATCATCTACTGCTCGGACGGTGGTCTAGGGTCTTCCCATATCCGCTTATTCAATTCCATGCAGGGAAGGAACTTCATTGTCACCCAGTCAATCAAGAAACTCAGTAACGTCTTACAGCAGGCAGTATTCAACGATTACGAATACAAGCTCTTATCCTGTAATAAACCTGTAACGATCAAATACATGAAGGAATTTGATCGAACAGACACTGATAATCTTGCCTTGTACAATGACACTGCATATAAAGTGATTCCTGCAGACACACTGGTTGACATCGGCCTGACCGAAGAAAAGACATGCAGGAATGGAAACGTAAAAGTAGTAAAATCAAAAGCTGAATTAAAGCAGAACGTCATTGTCACCTTCTCAAGAAAGATGATGGAATATCAGCGCTCAGTAAGAAACAGACAAATTGAAAGAGCTAAAGCACTGCTAAGAAAATCAGACCCGGATGAAATCAAAAAAGGCCCGAATGATGTTAAGAAAATCAGACCCGGATGAAATCAAAAAAGGCCCGAATGATGTCAGGCGCTTTATCAGAAAACAAAATAAAACAAAGGACACTTACGTCCTGGATGAAGACAGAATCAGAGAAGAAGAAAAATATGACGGCTACTATGCCATCGCCACAAATCTCAACTGGTCTGTGAAAGAAATCATGAAAGTCCAGTCAAAGAGAAATGACATTGAAAACTGCTTCCGTGTAATGAAGACAGACTTCGATGCCAGACCTGTCTATCACCGTCTGGAGCCGCGGATCAAAGCACACTTTCTGATCTGCTATACAGCACTATTAATCGAGCGGCTGATGGAAGCCACACTGGACAAACAGGGAGTTCACTTCACAGCCCGCCAGATTATAGAAACGCTGCAGGCAATGAACCTGGCAGGCCAGGAAGGTGTATATCTCCAGGCATTATACGAAAGCAGCGACCTCGTAGATACCCTGTGCAAGCTGTATCCGGACCTTCCGCTAGACCACCAATACTATCAGCCGAAAGCCCTGAATAAAATAATCAAAAAAATTTCTTCTTAGAAAATCCATACTACAAAATTCTGAAGGAACTAAAAGAGGCTAGAATCCCATAACAACGGACTTTAGCCTCTTTTTACTATTTCGTAACTGTCGAACTCCGGATTATACTTGTTTCAATAGAGAAACGCAATTTCACAAAGCTCTCACCAATGCAAAAAGGCACTGTCTTTCCATTAAAGAACAGCACCTGTTGAAAATTCCATAATTTTTTTATCTCTTTGTATAAGAACCCAGAAATCCCATACTCTTGCGAGGAGTATGAATCTGGTTTTTCCGATCCAGATCCATCAGACCGAACTGCATCGAATAACCGCTCTGCCATTCCCAGTTGTCAATCAGAGACCAGTACAGATAGCCGCGCACATCAATTCCCTGCTTCATGCATTTCTGCACGCTCTTCAACGCATCCTTGATAAAGGCAATCCGCCTAGCGTCGTTATCAGTCGCAATTCCATTTTCTGTAATCAGGAACGGACCATGATAATACTTCGACAAAGTTGTAATGATCTGCCCGATCCCCTGCGGATAATATTCATACTTCATCTGGGTCACTTCTGTATCTGCAGAAGGAAGAATTTCCCCATCTGGTCCGAAGACATTTCTTGTATAGCTCTGTATACCGAAGAAGTCTCCTTCTTCAATCGCCGGAAGGAAAGGCATAAAGATTCTCTCTAATTCTTTCTTTGCATTCTCTTCGCCGCCCGGTACCGACTGGATATCAGAAATACTCAGCGTCATGCCGGCCATCGTTCCCGGCAGAAGTTCATGGATTGCCTGAACGGCAAGATGATGTGCTTTGCAGATGATCTCATTGCCGTGCTTTGTGCGAGGTGAAGCAAAGACATTCGCTTCTTTTACGCCGAATACCTGCATGCATTCTGCTTCCTTAGCCTGCTGTTCTTTCAGCATTGCATCCAGATCCATGCCGATCTGCAGCTGACCTGCTTTCTGTGCTCCCTTTGCCTTTTCAATATACCCGGCAATCAATGTGCCGAGATTTGCTTCATTGATGGTGCACATATACTTCAGGTTTTCTTTCTGCAGATGTGCACAGACATAGCGTACATAGGTTTCAAAATCTGCCGGCGTTGTATCAGCTTCCCAGCCGCCTTTTCGGATAAGCCAGGCCGGGCTGGTAAAGTGCATAAGGGTGACCACAGGCTCCACGCCGTTTTCCCTGCAGCAGCGTATGACCTTGCGGTAATGATCCAGCTCTACTACGTCAAAATGGCCTTCTTCCGGCTCTATGCGGGCCCACTCTATGGAAAACCTGTAGGCGTTAAGGCCTGCTTTGGCAAGCATCTTAATGTCTTCTTCGTACCTGTTGTAGTGGTCGCAGGCTATCCCGGAGGGCTCAGTAAAGCTGCTGTGGGGCATCTGCTCCTGCAGCCAGTAATCGCTGTGGGTGTTGTTTCCTTCCACCTGGTGGGCAGCTGTTGCTGCGCCTGTCATAAATCCTTTTTCAAAACTCATATCAGAGATCTCCTCCGTTAATTTCTGTGACCTGTCCGTCCGGCATGATTATCTTTGCGCTGGCGCCTTCCGGCAGAGCGTAAGCCATTATCAGTCTGTCTTCCTGGTAGCGCCAGGAGCACTCTATGTGGCCGTAGCGGCTGTCCAAGGCAGCTTTGGCCCAGCCCAGGCGCTTGTCCGGGTAAGGCCTTATCGTAATGCCATCCGGCCCCGCGTTTATGCCGCAGGCTCCGCTTATCAGCCAGCCTGCAACAGCTCCGTAGGCGTAGTGGTTGAGCGAATCGTGGACCGTGCCGTCTTCGCGGACGCCGTCCCAGGTCTCCCAAATGCTTGTGGCGCCCTTTTTCACCTCGTAGAGCCAGCCCGGGCAGTCCTCCTGCAGAAGCAGGTCGTAGGCAGTTTCCGCGTGGCCATATTCGCAGAGCACTTTGAGCAGGAAAGGCGTGGACAGGAATCCGGTGTTGAGGTGGTTTCCGTTAGCCTTTACCAGCGCATCCAGGGAGTCAGCTGCAGCCTGTTTTTCAGCCTCATCCAGAAGACCGAAGGCTATAGGCCTCACGTATTCCGCCTGGCGCTTGGAATCTATCTTTCCGTTATCCGTGCAGGCAAAGCGGTACGCGTTCCTTGCGCCTTCTGCTATCTTGCCGAACTTTTCGGCGTCAGCTTCTTTTCCAAGCACGCCGGCTATCCTGGCCAAAGTGTCCGCGGACCTGTAGTAATAAGCTGTTGCAACCTCCGGGGCGCCGCTGGTCATGGTCTTTTTC
>CADALS010000131.1:5346-10294 GCA_902788795.1 uncultured Eubacteriales bacterium
CCGTGGTCCACAAGGAACTTCCTGTAAGGATTTTTGCGTTTTTTAAGGCGGGTCTTTTCCGCGCGTTTTTCGCAGAAAGCAAGCCAGCGGACCATCATTTCGTAGTTGTCAGAGAGCACGGAGCTGTCCCCTGTGGCCTCGTAAATTGCCCAGGGCACCAGTATGCAGGCATCGCCCCATCCGGCCGAGCCCTGCAGCATGTTGGAAATAAAGCCACCGTTGTTGTTTACAGGCGCGATGTTCTCCACCATGCCGTCTTCGTGCTGGGTAAGGCGAAGTTCCGCCAGCCAGTTCTTAAGCACCGGCGCGCAGTCCGCAAGCATCAGCCCTGTGGGAGAAAACGCCGCGGCGTCCCCTGTCCAGCCGGCTCTCTCCCTTGTGGGACAGTCGGTCGGAATATCGCAGAAGTTGGAGCGCATGCTCCAAAGAGCGTTCTCAAAGAGCCTGTTTACGTCTGCGCTCCCGCATTCGAAGGTAGCCAGCTGGGGCATCCTGGAATACACCGCGATGGCTGTAAAGCTTGCATTTTCAAGATCCATGTCGGTCTCCACCTTTGCGTAGCGGAAGCCGAATATGCAGAAATGAGGCTTGTAGGTATTGAGCCCTTCCTTGCAGATATAGTCGATCCTCTGGGGTATGCCGCCGTTCTTGTTGCGGTCTCCGGGATCGAAGTTGCTCTGGGTAAAGTTGCCGTTTTCGTCCAGGGTCTCGCCGTGCCAGAGCGTTATCTTCTGCCCTTGGCGCGCGGTAAGGGAAAACTCGACGTATCCGGCCAGGTTCTGCCCGAAATCGATCACCGTGCTGCCGTCCGGAGTCTTTAATATCTTTCCAGCAAAGCGCTCCTGCTCCAGCACAGGCACGCCGCATTCCGGGCATTCCAGCACGTCCATTGGCCAGTTTCTGAGCGCCACCGCGTGCCAGTCTGTTACGGTCTCCATGCGGGCATCGTATTCCTCGCCCTTTTGCATGTCGTTCATGCGCACCGGGCCGCTCTGGCTTGCCTGCCAGTTCTCGTCGCTTACAAGTACGGTCCGCTCTCCGCAGGCTATGCGGCAGAGCAGCGCCAGGTCCTTGCCGTAGTAGTTGTTTATTCCGTCTATGCCTACGTTTCCTCGGTACCAGCCGTCCCCGAGTGTGACGGCTATCTCGTTCTGGCCGGCTGCAAGCAGGTCTGTGATGTCGTAGACCTGATACTTGAGCCTTTTTCGGTAGTCTCCGGCGCCGGGCGCCAGGACGAAGTCCCCTGCCCGCTTTCCGTTGATCTTTGCCTCGTAAAGGCCGTGGCATGTTATATAAAGCAAGGCCGGCTCCTGCGCAGAAAAGACGGCATCGCCCTTATCCAGGGTGAAGCTTCTTCTCAGCACGCTTGCCGGCTGTCTTTTGTTCTCATCGAATACGCCTTCCGGATCTATCCACCTTGCGCCGCGGAAAGCCTGCAGCGCAGCTGTCTTGTCGTTAGTCATATCGTCTCTCTCTTATATTTCTGCTGCGGTGTGTCCTGCTGAACACGCCTGGACACGCTTACAGGTGCGATTGGAGCCATTTTGCTGATAGCTCGAGGCTTTTGAGGGGGTCCTTGTCGATCCAGTTCTTGTGGCTCTCCAGCACGACGCCTTCCGCGCCGCACTCCATGGCAACAGCAAGAAGCCCTTCCAGGTCCATGTTGCCCGTGCCCAGCTCCATGCTGTCCGCCTTGAGAATAGGCGTCATGGCCGGGCCGCTCTGCCTTGTTCCCCTGTCCGTAATGTGCCAGAGCTTAAGGCGGCTTCCCAGCTTTTTCATCCACGCAGCCGCATCAGCGCCGCCGTCCGTAAACCAGTAGCTGTCGAACTCAAATCCCACAAATTCCGGATCCGTTTCCCCAATTATAATATCATACGCGCGGGTGCCTCCGGAGGTCCTAAGCAGCTCCACATTGTGGTTGTGGTAAAGAAGGCTCACGCCCTCGCCTGCCAGAGCCTTACCGGCTGCATTCAGCCTTGCGGCAAGCTTTTTTACCTCTGCCGCGTCCGAATAATCGAAGCGGTACATACCGGTTATGACAAGCTTATCCGTGCCGAAGGCCTTGGCCTCTGCAGCCTGAGCTCCAAGCTCTTTTTCAAGCCCGTTAAGATCCGTATGAAGGCTTATAACCGAAAGCCCGCCGTCCTTTATAAGCTGCGGCCAGGGCAGCTTTCCGCCGTTTCCTGTGGGCATTCCGGCCGCCTTGGTGAGCATCCTTACCATAAAGCTTGTGGGATGCACCATAAAGCGGTTCAGCTCTATGCCGTCGTAGCCTGCTGCTTTTATCCTTGCCAGAGCAGAGCGCGCGGAAGACTCGCTTCCGCACACGCTGCCCAGCATTATCTGCTGTACTCCAGTTTTCAATACACTGTCCTCTGAAAGTTTACTGCTTTTTAATTCCCTGCAGCACTCTGTTGAGCTGCTTTATGCTCTCGCCGTCTGCGCCGCCCTGCTTAAGAAGGCTTATTAGGCTCATGCGTGCGAGCATCTTCTGAAGCGCTGGGTTGTCTTTAACGCTTGTGGCGACATCGCCTCTGGACTCGGCGCCCTTTTGCATCATTGCCTCCACAACTGCCGCGGTCTGAGGGTTGGACCGCAGCTCGCCGAGCGTGTCCTGAACGGAGAAGAATGCAGGGTCGTTCTCTTCTGCGTCGAACCAGTTGGCAACTTCCGCAGCGGCCTTGTTGAAAACATAGCTCCCGTTGGGTTCAGAAACCCTGCGGACAGTGATCCTGTCCGAGCAGCCCTCGGTCTTTGCCTCTATGGTATGCTCTCCGGAGATTGGCACCCTGAAGCTAAAGACTGTCTTTCCTTCTGCGGAGGCAAACTCCCTGCCGTCAACATACAGAGCCACGCAGGGCTGGTTGCTGTAGACCTTGATCTCGGTCTCGGCCTCGCAGCGGTCTGTGTAGCGGCTGCCGCAGAGGTGCACGAACGGCTCTTTCCTGTTCCATGCCGCCTTGTAGAGGTAGAAAGCGTCCTTTTTGAGCTTTCTGTCGAACGTCACGAGGCCCTTCTGGTTCTCTCCGTGCTTTCCGCCTTCGTCGCGGCCATCAGCCGCAAAGTCGAAGAGGTTCCATACGTGGGTAGCCCAGAGCCATGGTCTTGCCTCTATCATCTTGAGCATATGCTCGTGGTAGAGTGCCTGGAATTCCTCTGTGTAATCGCCCTTTTCCGGCCTGGAGGAATGGAAGGCGGGGTTTGCATCCGCGCCGTACTCGGAAAAGCCCATGACCTTATCCGGGTACTTTTCATGGAACTCGTCGAAGAACTCGTCCGTCTGGTCCATGTCTCCCACGTACCAGCCGAAATAGAGGTTGTAGCTGTTCACATCGGGTATATCAAGTATGGGGCTGTCCGTTTCCAGCATGAAAACGTCAGCCATTGTGGTCTTTCTGGTGGGATCCAGGCGGTGGCAAAGATCGTTAAGAGCCCTGTGGTTCTCCAGAAGCTCCTCATTCACCTGGCTTGCCGCTGTTATCTCGTTGGAAAGACCCCAGACCGCAATGCTCGGGTGGTTGTAGCACTGGCTTATGAGCTCCCTCATCTGGTCCAGAGTGTTCTGCCTGCCGCCTGCCATGTGCATGGTTATGTAGGGTATCTCCGCCCAGACCACCAGGCCGTTCTCGTCGCAAAGATCGTAGAACTCCTGGGCGTGCTGGTAGTGAGCGAGCCTGAGCGTGTTGGCGCCAAGCTCCTTGATGATCTCCATATCCGCCCTGTGGTCTTCTATGGAAAGAGCGTTGCCCTTGCCCTTAAGGTCCTGATGCCTTGAAACTCCGCGCAGCGGGTAGCTCCTGCCGTTAAGAAGGAATCCTTTCTGTGCGTCAAAACCGAACTTGCGGCAGCCAAACCTTATAGTAAGCTCGTCTCCGCTCTCCAGCCAGACCCTGGCAGTGTAGAGGTAAGGATCATCAAGGCCGTCCCAGAGGTGCACATCCGGGATAACGAACTCCACCTTTGCGGCAGCAGACTTGGTCTCCCCGTTAACCTCCGCATAAAAGCGCTTGGCGTTGTGCCAGGCCCTTACTGTTACAGAGGCGCTGCGGGTCTCAAGGTCCACGACAGGTGTTACCATTACCCCAAGGCTTCCGTCTGTCATTAGATCGAAGTGCTCTTTGGGCACGGTTATGAGCTTTACGTCCCTGTAGAGGCCGCCGTAGAAGGTAAAGTCCGCCTTCTGCGGGTAGACACGGTCGTTGTCCGAATTGTCCACCCTGATTGCCAGAATACTGTTTTCTGTTACCTTGCCGGTAAGCTCAACCCTGAAGGCGGAATAACCGCCTTCATGATGAGCTAAGATATCGTTATCCAGGTAAACATCTGCAGTCATAGCGGCGCCGCTAAACTCTATGAAGGTACACACATCCGGGCCGAATACTGCAGGATCACCGGAGAACTTGCCTATAGGAAGTACGTACCAGCAGGCTCCGCGGTAGTAATCGTTTCCGCCGTCCTGGCCGTCTTCCGCGTTCCAGGTGTGGGGAAGGCAGACCGCCTCCCCCTGAGCGGCGTATTTAACGGCGTTCTCAAAGGACATATCGTGCTTTAAAAAGCGCCATCCGTCTTTTAATATCGTTATATTACGCATTATGCGCTCCTGTTTTCTATACGCTTAAGCCTCGTGCTTAAGAGCTTCCTTCTTTTCCTGTATCCTCTTCTGGACTTCTACCATCTCAGCCTTGTTGAGCTTGCAGAAGCGCATTGCAACGAGGGTCACGAGCCAGCCTAATATAGCAAGTCCGTAGCGCAGGAACATGGTCACCCAGAACACGCCTGTGGTAGCCTCATCTCCTGGCTGCGGCATGGTGGTGGTGTAGCCAACCAATGCAACGCAGCCGGTAGCTATAGCTGCGGAGAAGGAAGAGATGATCTTGTCTATAAGGCTGTAGGTGCCGGAGATGACTGCCGGGATGTACTTGCCGCTGCGGTCCAGCTCGTAGTC
>CADALS010000132.1 GCA_902788795.1 uncultured Eubacteriales bacterium
AACTTTCTTCACTTTTCTCCTCCTCGGTTATAGGGGACGGTTCGGCACTCGGGGACGGTTCTCAGGTGCCAACTTCACAATTCACCGGCGAATTGTGAAGTTGGCACCTGAGAACCGTCCCCGAGTGCCGAACCGTATCATTGCAGTTTCAACAGCTTTTCGGCGATGTGGGCTGCGGCGCCGTCTTTGCCGGGGTGCAGGCAGTCCTTGCCGAAGAACAGGTAGCAGTCCTCATAAAGGGCGCCTTCTGCGCCCTGCGCCGCGCTGTAGTCTATATAGCCCTGCGCGCAGCCCTTGCCGGATGCGGCGCTGTAGACCTTTACGCCGTAAGCGGTACCGTCCTTTACGTAGTATTCAAATATATCACGCGGCTCCAGCATAGCCAAGACCGGTGCAAATCCCTCTATAAACGTCGGAACGTCCGACTCTCTTACGATGTAGATATCGTCCGCGCCCACGTTGGCCATGCCGAAGGTGGAGTACTCGAAGGTGTGGACCTTGGTCATCTTTATGCCCTCGGGAAGATCCTCGTTAAGGACGGTCTCAAGCTCGGCTTCCTTTACGGACGCGGTGTCCACCCAGATAGTGACTTTTTTTGCCGGCACGGTGTCCGTGGCCAGGTTGAACAGGAAAGACACCAGGACCGCAGACAGCAGCACCCAGATAACGTACATGTGGAGCTGGCGCAGCATGTTCCCAAGCACGTGCAGCACATTGCCGCCGGCGCTCCTCTGCTTTGGCTTGGGCCTCATGTAAGGCATTATAAAGCTTGCCACGTAGATGTCCACGCATCCGGCTATGCCAGCCGCAACGCTTGCGATAACGCGGAAAAGGGTCTCGTTCAGCGGTTTTACGAGTATCAAAAGAATAACGCACAGCACTGCGGCGGCAGCCGAGATGGCTATAGCGGCAGATTTAGCGCGTTTTCTTAATACTTTCTGTTCTGAAATTTCGTCCCTCGAGTAAAGTTCCATAACTATATTTTACCCGCAGGAAGGCATTAAAACAACATTATTTTATTATCTGCTATTGCGGCGCTATGTCTATGACCACATATTCCGACTTGCAGCCGGTCTTGAAGGGTATGGCCCAGCCGGAGAGCCCGGAAGTGACTATAAAGCGGGTCGGATGCTCCTCACCCGGCGCCGAGAGCGCTATCTGCACCTTGCTGCCGTAGATCATGTCGTTGGCATGCATCAGAAGGCCTACCTGCCCCGCCGGGAAGATGTGCCCGCCGTGGGTGTGGCCGGAAAGCACCAGGTCCGCCAGGGAAGCGGTCTCGTTAAAGGTATCGTTTGGCTGGTGGTCCAGCATTATTATGTATTTGCTGTGGTCCAGCCCTTTTGTAAGAGCCAGTGCGTTATTTCTGCCGGGGAAGGACCTGTCCAGGCGCCCAACTACGGTAACGTTGCAGGGAAGCTCCACGTCAGTATCCTCCAGGATAGTGACCCCGTTTTCCGTAAGCGCGGCTCTGAGCTCCACAGAGGAAAAATCCCTGTAACGGTAATAGCCGTTATCGTGGTTGCCGTACACAAAGAACACGCCGTAGGTAGTCTTGAGCTCCCCGAGCGCCTTGCAGGCGGCCAGCATGTCTTCTTTGGTGCTGTCGTCGTCCACGAAATCTCCGACCAGGAACACCATGTCGGGGGCTTCGGCCTGTATCCTCTGCATCTCTTTGGCGAACTTTTCTCCGTCCATGGTTATCCCAAGGTGAGAGTCCGCTATCAGCACGGCTCTGACCGGCTCTATAACAGCCTTGCTTGTCTGCTCTTTGTAGTAGGTGCGGCTTATGTGGTGGGCGTTGTACCAGCCGAAGGACATTACAACTATAGTAAGAGCGATCGCAACATAGCCCGCAATGTAGGGGCGCTTTTTTGCAGTTTTCTGCTGTTCCTCCGCGCCGCCCGAATCTGCAGCAAGGCTGTCTTCGCTCTCGCGACCTAAAACACTGAGCTTTTTTACCACAAAGCCGATAATATCGCTGAGCAGCCAGAACATGAACAGGTGGAACAGGACTATCACTGGGGAGTAGACGTTGATAGCTAAAAACGGCAGCACAAGCACTGCCGGCACCGCAAAAGCAGCCAGCCAGGAAAGAGCCCTGCTCTTTTCCGCAAGCTTTTTTACCGGCCCCAGCTTATGAGCCCTTATGACTGTATATACGACCATCAAAACTGCAAGTACGACTGCAGATGATATCAGAGTTCTCCACATTTAGTTCCGTCTGCCTTTTCCGCCGCTATTTCTTATCCCTGGCGTCCTTGGGCTTGAACTCTCTGCGCTCCGGGACTATGCCGTCCGGGGCTATCTTGAGCATGCGCTTGCACATGTTCTCAAAGCGCTTGTTGTAATTGAGGAAGATCTCCGTGGTCCACACGTACGGATTCGGGATGCCGTCCCCTATCTGCCTGCACATCTGGGCGCGCAGCACGCCGTCGTCGCAGGGCGGGTGGTTGGAGATAGCGCCGTCAACACCGGCCTCGGCGCAGATCTTGTTGTACTTTTCGAGAGACTCCAGGTACTGGAAGATGTTGACGCCCGGCAGCAGTCCCGTTCCGCCCCAAAGTCCGAGCTTGTGCGGCCTGCCTTCGTCTGTGACCGGGATTATGAAGCTGAAGCAGCCCTGCGTGTGGCCGGGAGTCATTATGCAGTGCACTCTGGTGTCGCCAAGGACTACGTCGTCGCCGTCCTCGATGTAGACATCAGCCGTGGCGTCCATCGGCGGGAAGTGCCCTATCGCGTGGTTTATAGCCAGGTCTTCCTCCATCCTGCCCATGTAGAGCTTGGCTCCGGTGGCCTTCTTGAGCGCTCCCATGCAGCCGTAGTGGTCTCCGTGACCGTGGGTCAGCAGGATTATCTTAACGTCCTGCGGCTCGTAGCCAATGTCGTGGATGCCTTTGATTATCGCGTCGTAAAAGCGCTGCTCCGGCTCCATGGCGTCTATCAGGATGATGCCTTCTGTGGTCTCCAGCAGGAAGCACGCATCCGCGGTCTCGGAGATGATGGTAAGGTCGTCGAAGATCTTGGTGGTAGGTATGAACGGATTTATGACCCCGAACTGAGGCTTCTGGTCGTTTGGCTTGCGCCAGCTTTTGATCTCGTATTTAGGCATTTTCTGCTCCTATTCCCGGACTTGCGGTATCCGCAGCTATATTATTTATTCTAGTATACCACATTTCCTTACTGCAGACTATGTAATACCGATGTAAAAAAACGACCCCATAGACGGGCCCGAAATATGATATAATAAGATAAAAGGAGGAGCGGGCCAGCCGCAAAAGTCCGGCGCCGCATATTCTCATGAAAAAAGCGATATCCATAATACTTGCAATTGCAATGATCTTCGGCCTTGCGGCCTGCGGAGGCAAAAAGTCTGAGCCTGCCGGCCTGTACAAGCTGGACAAAAACGGCCAGGCCATAGTAAACGATGTAGACTTTTCCAACTACAAGGCCGCCGCGGACGACAACCGCGTGTTCTACGAGATCTTCGTGGGTTCGTTCTCGGACTCCAACGGGGACGGCATAGGGGATCTTCGCGGCATCATAAACCGTCTGGACTACCTCAACGACGGGGACCCCAAGTCCGGCAAGAGCCTTGGCGTGGAAGGCATCTGGCTGACGCCTATATTCACCTCCCCCAGCTACCACAAGTACAACGCCAGCAACTACCTGGAGATAGACCCTCAGTTCGGCACCATGCAGGATCTGCAGGAGCTTATAGACGGCTGCCACAAGCGCGGCATCAAGATCATCCTGGACTTTGTTATGAACCACACTTCCCAAAGCTGCGAATGGTTCCAGAAGTTCGTGGAGGCGCATAAAAACAACGATACCGGCAGCGATTACTACAACTTCTACAGCTACTACCGCGCCGGCCAGGAGAAGCCCACCAATAACACTTACTATTCTATACCGGGCACGGATATAAGGGTCGAGGCCAATTTCGACCGCGACATGCCGGAGATCAACTACGGCAGCCCGTTTGCGCGCCAGACTGTCTTTAACGTTGCAAAGTTCTACCTGGACATGGGTGTGGACGGATTCAGGTTCGACGCGGCAAAGTACGTGTACTTTGGGGACCACGTGCGCTCCGTCAATTTCTGGAGGTCCTTCCTTTACGAGCTCAAGATGGAAAAGCCGGACATCTACACTGTTGCAGAGGTCTGGGACAGCGACGGCATAACGGATTACTACTTCCCTGTGATAAATTGCTTCAACTTTACGGCATCGCAGACCAACGGCATGTACGCGGAGGTGGCTAAGGGCGGCAATGCGGGCAGGGTCGGTTCCTACGTGGAGAGCTACCTTAAACGCATAAAGGGCCTCAACGAGCAGGCAATGTTCATTCCCTTTATCGCAAACCACGATACAGACCGCGCCGCGGGCTACCTTAACGAGGCCACCGGCAACATGCAGATAGCTGCAAATATGTATATTCTGGGGCCGGGATCGCCTTTTATCTACTACGGGGAAGAGATAGGCATGCGCGGCTCCAGGGGATCTGCCAACACAGACGCCAACAGGCGCCTTGCCATGGTCTGGGGCGACGGTGATAAGGTAGCGGATCCGGAAGGCTCCACCTACAACCCGGACGCTCAGGTGCAGGAAGGCGCTATTCAGCAGCTGGGTTCCGACAGCAGCCTGCTGACCTACTACAAGCGCCTGCTGATGATCAGGGCTGCAAACCCGGAGATAGCGCGCGGGGAATACAAGGGCGTCAGCGCCACGGACAAGATAGGCGGATTCATTTCGACCTGGGACGGCAGCAGCGTGCTGGTGCTCCACAACCCGTCCAACGCGGAGGGCCAGGTGGACCTGTCCGCTCTTAAGGGCACCGAGAACTTTAAAAAGCTGGCCGCCGTTATTGGCTTCGAGAGCGCCAAACTGGAAGGAAGCATCCTTACCATAGGCGCAAAGACCAGCGTAGTCCTCAGATAAAACAGGGG
>CADALS010000133.1 GCA_902788795.1 uncultured Eubacteriales bacterium
CGGACAGATAGAATCCATAACGATCAACGAACATCCTATGGATATCGAGGATATCGAATACTGATGTTTCATAAGGATACTTTAAGACTTATAAAGAGGACCTTCAACAGGTTCTTCTCGCTGGTAATGATAGTCCTGATAGGCGTAGCCTTTATGATGGGCCTTCTTTCCACGCGGGAAACAATGGAGAGCAGCGTAGACCGCTACGCGGACGAGTACGATCTGCAGGACCTTCAGATCTACTCTTCCTATGGTTTTGACGAAGAAGATGTGGAAGCAATTAAGCAGCTGGACTACGTGGACAAGGTGTTTGCCAGCAAGCTCGCGGATGTTTACGCAGAAAGCGAGGACGGCCAGATACTTGTTATAAGGGTGGAAGAGACCGCGCGCGATGTAGACCGCTTTGAGCTTATAGACGGCCGCCTTCCCGAAAAAGAAGGAGAAGCCGTTATTCTGGACTCCGGCATGACCAAAGGCACCTTCAAAACAGGAAAGACCTTGAGGCTCTACCTGGAGGATCAGGACATACTTGAGACCCTTTCCACGGACCGATTCACCATAGTAGGCATAATAAAGACCCCTGCCTACATGTCCAAGACCCTTGGTACCGGAACGCTCAAAAACCTGGATATACAGACCGTTATCTACGCTCCTTCCGAGTGCTTCCTTGCAGACTACTACACTTCAGTGTACCTTACTTTTAAGGACGCAGCTGCTCTGGATTCCTTCTCCGCAAAGTACACAGACCTTACCCAGATAGACAAGGAAGAGTTCGAAAGCTTTGCAAAAAAGCAGCAGGACGTTCGCAAGGACAAGCTCCTGGACGAATACAAGGAAGAGATAGCCGACGGCGAAAAGACCCTGGAGGAAAAGAAGGCCGAAGGCCAGCAGCAGCTGGACGAAGCAAAGCAGCAGCTGGAAGACGCAAGGATACAGATAATAGCCGGAGAGACCCAGCTCACAACTCTGGAGGAAGCCCTTTCCGCAGTTCTTACCCAGCAGAGGGCCATCAAGAACGAATACGACAACGGCTCCGGACCCGTGTACAACAGGATAGCCGAAATAGAAAGCAAGGACGAGCAAGGCAGGCGCTTTGAGGACATATACTACCAGACAGCTGCAGACAAAGCCACGGTGGACGCCCTTAAGCAGATGCTGGAAGAAGCAGACGAAACTGCGATCCCAACAATAGAGGCTGCCATAGCGGAGATAGAAGGCCGCTACGGATCGTCCCTGGAGGACCTCAACACCGAATACGCCCAGCTGTTTGCAGATAAGCTGCGCTACGACGCAATGGCAAGGGAGATAGAGATAGCAGCAGCCGCGGAAAGCCGCATAAGAGGCGAGCTCTCCAGACTGCGCTACACTCTGGCGCAGGGCAAGCAACAGTACGAGGAAGGCCGCATAGAGTACGAAAACGGTGTGCGCACCTTCAATGCTGAAATAGAAAAAGCAGAGCTGGATATAAGAAAAGCCAAACAGCAGCTGGATGAGCTTCCGGATGCATCCTGGATGCTCCTTGGAAGGGACAGCCACTACTCAACGGTAATGTACTCCCAGAACGCAAAGCAGATGGGAGCCATAGGCATATCCCTTCCCCTGCTCTTCTACCTTGTTGCGGCTCTGGTGTGCCTTACCACAATGACCAGGCTCGTAGACGAGCAGCGCGGCCAGATAGGCGTTTTCAGAGCTCTGGGATTCTCCCGCGGGCAGATAGTGGCAAAATACGTCCTGTACGCCCTGGCAGCCACATTTGCCGGAAGCGTAGCGGGAATCTTCCTCGGCATGGCTATATTCCCCACAGTCATCTACAACACCTGGAGGCTGATGTACGATCTGCCGGAGATGATGATGTACTTCCCCTGGCAGAACGTAGTGATATGCCTTCTGGCATTCTCTCTGCTTATGGCCGGGGTGACCGTCTATGTTGTCAACAGGACCTTAAGGGAGATGCCGAGCCAGCTCATGAGGCCTAAGCCTCCCAAAAACGCAAAAAAGGTCTTCCTGGAGAAGATACCATTCATCTGGAAGCGGTTCTCATTTACAGGAAAGATAACTGTAAGGAACCTCATAAGATACAGAGCCAGGGCGCTCATGACAATAATCGGCGTTGCCGGGTGCACCGCGCTCCTGGTGGTCGGCTGGGGGATCAAAGACTCCATAAGCGATGTAGTTGCGCTGCAGTTCGGGCAGATATTCGATTACGACTACACTGTAAACCTCGAAAAAAATGCTGAGACGGACGAGCTTTTAGAGGTGCTGGGCCAGGATCTTCAGAACGAAAAGGTAGTCCCCTACATGAGCTACACCTCCAAAGTCTACATGCCGGACGACGAACCAACGCTCAACGTGGTAGTTATAGACGCGCGCGAAGGCAGCGATGTCTACGCCCTTACCGATGCCTACACCGACGAAGAGCTGCGCATACGCAACAGCGGCGTGATAATATCCCAGAAATTCGCGGAAAACAACGGCATCAAGGCGGGAGACTACATAACCATAGAATCCGCATCCGGGCTCAAGGCATCCGTAAAGGTAAACGCCATCTGCCACATGTATTTCCAGCACTATCTGTACATTTCGGAGGACTGCTACGACAGCTCCTTCGACGAGCCCCTGCACTACACAGCCATAGCGCTGCGCAACTCTGCAGAGCCGCATAAGGAGATAGAAAGCTACATAAAGGATATCGAGGGATACTCCAGCATCACGGATTTTTCCAGCCTTGCGGATCAGTTCAACACCATGCTGAACGCTCTGGATTTCATCATCCTGGTGATCATCATCACGGCAGGAGCACTGGCTTTCGTAGTGCTCATCAACCTTTCCCAGGTAAATATCAGCGAACGCATCAGGGAGATAGCGACACTGAAAGTCCTCGGATTCCACAACGTGGAGGTAGACTCTTACATCTTCAAAGAGATCTTCCTGCTCTCCCTTGCTGGCGCGCTGCTGGGGATGCCTCTTGGAGTCGTTGAGCATCATTTTATCATGAACGTGATCAATATGGAGATGATAATGTTCGGAATGCAGGTCAAACCGCTGAGCTTCATCTGGGCTTTCGCGGTGACTGTGGGCTTTACCGTCATAGTTCTGCTTATGATGATACGCCCGCTCAAGCGCGTTCAGATGGTAGAATCCCTCAAATCGGTAGAATAGTGCTTGCCACTTCCTCGGAACATAGTGTAAAATAGAAAAGATTGATACAAGGGGGATAAATGGGCGCAGAAAAGATAGCAGTTTTAATACCATGCTATAACGAGGCCATGACTGTAGCAAAGGTCGTGGCCGATTTTCGTGCTGTATTCCCTACTGCGGATATCTACGTCTACGACAACAACAGCACAGACGGCACAGACGAGATCGCCAGAAAAGCCGGCGCCATAGTGCGCTACGAAAAGGCTCAGGGCAAGGGCAACGTTGTCCGCAGCATGTTCCGCGATATAGACGCAGACTGCTACATAATGACAGACGGAGATGATACCTACCCCGCCGAATACGCCCCGCAGATGGCAGAGCTGGTGCTTTCCGGCCAGGCAGACATGGTAGTCGGAGACAGGCTGTCCTCCAGTTACTTTACCGAAAACAAAAGGCCCTTCCACGGCTTTGGCAACAAGCTCGTAAAGCGCCTTGTAAACCTCACCTGCCGCGGAGATCTCCACGATATAATGAGCGGCCTTCGGGCTTTTTCCAGGGGCTTCGTAAAGAGCTTTCCTGTAATGTCGGAGGGCTTTCAGCTGGAGACAGAAATGTCCGTCTACGCCCTTAAAAAAGGCCTCAGCATAAAAGAAGTAGTCATACCCTACAGGGACCGCCCTGCCGGCTCTGTTTCCAAACTCAATACGATAAAGGATGGATTCAAGGTCCTGGTAATGATAGCCAGGCTCAGTTCCAAGTACAAGTAAATGAAAGAAAAGATAAAGAAACTTTTTTCCATAGTTTTCAGCAAGAAATTCATAACCCAGGTGTTCTTTTTCGGCATAGCAGGAGGCACCACATCCATTATAGACTGGGGCGTTTTAGCCATTGCAGTAAGGCTGCTTAAGATCCCGCCCATGGCAGGCAACGTTCTGGCCTTCCTGTGCTCCGCGCCTTACAACTACTGGGCCAACGACAAGTTCGTATTCAAGTTCGACCACGGCAAAGGAGACCGCAGAGTATTCATAACCTTCGTTTCTCTGGCATTCGTGGGCTTTATAATAAACCAGGTAACAATGTATGTAGGAAACTCCCTGCTGCATTTCGACCCGCTTATCGTTAAAGTAGCAGGCATAGCTCTTGCCGCTATCTTCAACTTTTTCTCCAGAAAGTTCATACTCGAGAAAAAGGAGAACCGTTTCTAATGAAGAAGCTCCTTTTGGACAACTCCACACCGGCAGCTAAGATCAGCAAGTTATTGATACTTGCTGTTCCTCTTATTATTGTCGGAGTTTGCATGGACAACGACTTCTGGTTCATAATCAACCACGGGCGCTACATCCTTGCAAACGGTTTTACCGATATAGAGCCGTTTACCGTCCACGAAGGCCTTGCTTTCAGCTTTGAGAAGTGGGCCACCTGCATATTGTTCTATAAGATCTACGACTGGTTCGGCGCCTGGGGCATGTACGTCTTTGTGCTTTTGCTGTCTTCGGTCATAATCTGGCTTTTCTACAAGGGCTGCCTGCTCTTTTCCTACGGCCAGGAGAACCTCAGCATTATAGTAACATTCGCCTGCATGATATGCTTCCTGTGGTCCTACGCAAGGACAAGGCCTCAGATGTTCAGCTACATCTTTATGCTTGCGGAAGTCATATGCCTTGAAAAATACGCAAGGACGGACGATATAAGAAAGCTCTATCCCCTGCCCCTGTTTTCCTTCCTGTACATGCAGTTCCACTCCACCATGCTGCCAATGTACTTT
>CADALS010000134.1 GCA_902788795.1 uncultured Eubacteriales bacterium
TCTACCAAGGGAGTTGCGTACATCTTTTTACTGTTTTCTTTATGGAAGAATATATCAATCATATCCCCTATTTTAATGTCTTTGCCGGGTTTTGCTTCCTTGCCGTTTACGAATATCCTTGCGTCTTCGCAGGCGTCGTGGGCTACGCTGCGCCTCTTGATAAGGCGCGAAACTTTAAGGTATTTATCGACTCTCATCTGTTATCGTCCTTTTTACGTGTTAGCATTTTATTATAACATCAAAAGCGCCCGGTTACAACCAGGCGCGAACAAATGTTTTGTAATTATATGCTCAAATAAACCCGTTTTCCTTCAGCCATTCCACGCTGGCTTCCGGCTCGTAGCTTTCGATGGCTGCGGTGGCGTTTGGGGTGAGCTCTTCCGCAAGGGTCAGCAGAGCTTTCATGTCTATGATGCCGTTGCCAAGGGCAAGGTGCCTGTCGCCCCAGCTGCGCTTGCCCTCCTTGGGCGCTCCAAAGTTGTTGTGGATGTGATAGTGTGATATATACGGCGCGCAGGTCTTGAGCCACTCCATGGGCGGGATATCCGTAAGGTTTGCGTGTCCAACGTCCAGGCACATCTTAAGCCTCGGGTCATCCACGCCTTTGATTATCGCGAGGATATCGTCCGGAGTCATTTCCATGACGTTCTCTATGCATATAGTAATGTCGTCATCGCGCTCTGCAAGAAGCCTCTTCCAGAAGTCTATGTGCCTTTGCACGAACCAGACTGAGAAGTACAGAGACTCTATATAGTTGGCGTGGACTATCATCTTCTTTGCGCCAAAGCGCTTGCAGTAGTCCAGGGTCTGGATGTAGCGCTTGTAGGCCACCTCCACGACCAGCGGGTCTATAGCCTGAGGGAACAGTTCGTTGTAGGGCGCGTGGATGGTCTTCTCCTCTGCCATGGACGCGTTGTACTCCACGTGTGGCAGCACTTCATCAAACTTTAGATCCATGTTCTCGGAAATGCAGAACTCCGCTATCTCTATGCCAAGGCCGTTTGCCTTTGCCAGAGGCGCGGTCCTCTTTACGTAGTTTATCTTTTCCCAGCCGCTGTCATCCACTTCTTCTGTGACATCGGAAATAGTTGAAATGTAATACTTCATGATACTCTCCCTAAAACGCTTTGTACTTTTCAGCTAAATACTGCGCATGCCCGGCGATCATACGCCATATTTCAGTTTGACCCGCTGCAGCTTCTCCCCGAAAGGCCTGCCCAGCACCAGCAGGAAGACCACGTTAGACACCGCGTAGCCAATGGTATAGGGCAGCGCAGTAGCCAGCGCCGCTGCGTAGAGCTCCCAGTTGAAGCCCTCGCCGGCCCACAGCACGGTCCAGATATCCATTATCATGGAGTAGGCCACGCCAGCCAGAGCGCCGTAGACAGCCAGAGCTATGCGGTTCTCCCTTAGATACTTGCCGAGGTAGCCGGCTACCAGGCCTATCATGCCCCAGGAGAACATCTGGAAAGGTGTCCAGGGGCCCTGCCCGAACTGGAAGTTGGAGATCACCGCCGTCAGCGAGCCAACCAGAAAGCCGGATTCCGGCCCTATCCAGATAGCCGTGATAATTACTATGGATGTTATGGGTTTGAAGGCCGGGATCATGGAGAACACCGCGCGGCTCATTACGGAAAGCGCTGTCATTACAGCGATTATCACCATGCGCCTGGTGCCCACCACCTTTTTGTCGAAGCTGGCGTAGAACAGCAGCATGGCAAAGATGAGGCACACCACCGTTACCCACGCGTACGAGTTTTCCGGGAACACGAAAACTCCCAGTGCCACTGCCAGCGGGAACAGCAGGAACGGCACCACGACCCTGATGGTCTTCCTTAAGTTTTCGTTTGCGATCCTTATCATCTTTTTTTCTTATTTGACGCTTTTTTCAGCATCTGGCTCGAGGCAATTGCCTTTATACAAGGCTATGCGCAGTATCGGCACGGTCTTCAGGCTATGCGACGAAGCAGATTTTGAGGCGGTTATTACAAATCGCGCTTCTATACCCATATTTGTAGTAATGAACACAAGCTGGCTGACGTTTTTCTTATTTCAATTCGATCATTTATCAGCAATTTGTAGTAATTCCAGCGGCTTCGGTCATCTTTTTAATGGCATCTGGCACGAAAAGTTAGTACAAATCACTAACAATAGAATGCTTTGTATTAAGTTTTTAGGCTCAATCCTTGTGTTCATTACTACAAACGGCGCTTAAAACTCACGTTCTGTAGCAACGGCTCAATTATCTGTCTCGAAAAAATGCTCCTTAGCTTGTGCTCATTTCTCAGACACACGGAAATTGAGTCCTAAATGCTTATGCACCTACTGCTTTTGCGCTTTGAGGGCGCGAATGGCATCGTCGTGGGTTATGCATCCGCGGAAGTAGCCTCTGGTAAGGCGGTTGACAGCCGTGGTGTAGAAGTTGTTTTCCGAGAAGAACGCCCTGGGCGTGCCTGTGGAAGTAACTTCGCCCCTGAAGAACATTGCGCAGCGGTCCGCCGCCATCGCCGCGAACTCCACATCGTGGGTAACTATCACTATGGTGACGCCGCTCGCCTTGAGCTTCTTCAGTATTTCTATTATGTGGCTGCCCGCGTTTGCGTCTATGCCCTTGGTGGGCTCGTCCAGAAGCAGCAGCCTGGGCTCTGTGGCAAGCACCTTGGCCAGCGCCACCAGCTGCTGTTCGCCGCCGGAGAGGTCGTAGGGGTGCTTGTCCATGAGGCTGTCTATGTCGTAGGGGAGCTCCGCCGCCGCTTTGCCCGCGTCCGCGAGCTCTTCGCGGACGGTGTTGCGCAGGAATATGGTCTGAACATCCTGCGGCAGCATGGTAAGGCAGTTGCGGTAGAGGCTCTGGTTTTTATATTCTTTGATGTCTTTTCCGAAGATCTTTATGCTTCCGCTGTAGGGCTTGTTGAGGCCTGCGACGGCGCCGAGGCAGGTGGTCTTACCGCTGCCGTTGCCGCCGAGTATGCAGAAGATCTCGCCCTCCTTTACTGTGAGGGTGGTGCCGCGCAGTATGTCGTGGCCGTGGCGGTCGTAGCGGAACCAGACGTCGTCCAGCTCCAGGGCCGGGACGTTTGTAGAGGTTGCTCCATCTGCCGGCGTTGCATCTTCTGCGGCCGCTCTGTCCTCTTCCTCAAAGTCTGGCTGCACGCTGTTCCCAAACGATGCCACCCACTGGCGGCCCTCGCTTATGGTCAGCGGGCACTCACCCTTGCCCTGCATGCTCGCAAACATCCTTACCGTGCTGGGCATAGCCATCAGCAGGTCCGGCCGCTCCGAAAGGCGGGCGCAGACCTCGCGGGGCTTGCCGTAGTGCAGCAGCCTTCCGCCGCGGTCCATAATCATCAGCTTGTTTGCAGCCGGGACCACCTCCTGCAGCCTGTGCTCCACGATCAGTACAGTAAGGCCCATATCGCTGTTGAGCCTCTGGACTGTCGCCAGGAAATCAGTAGCCGCAATGGGGTCCAGCTGGCTGGTCGGCTCGTCCAGGATCAGGATCCTGGGCTGCATCACCATTATGGAAGCCAGGTTCAGAAGCTGCTTTTGGCCTCCGGAAAGGTCCGCAACATTGGTCTCGAACCAGTTTTCTATGTCAAAATAGCTTGCGATCTCGGAAACTCTGCGCCTTATAACGTCCTGCGGGGTGCCGAGGTTCTCCAGCCCGAAGGCCAGCTCGTGCCAAACCTTGTCCGTAACGATCTGCTGCTCCGGGCGCTGCATAACAAAGCCTATGGAAGACGCCGCCGTGCGCGGGTCTATCTTGTCTACCGGAACTCCATCCAGAAGCACTGTCCCGGAGAGGTCCCCCATGGGGGTCAGCTCCCTTTTGAGCATGCGCAGAAGCGTAGACTTGCCGCAGCCGGTAGGACCGGAGATCGCAACAAGATCCCCTTCTTCCACGCCAAAGCTGACGCCTTTTATAGCGTCCTCCGTGCCGAGCGTGTATCTGAAGCTCAGATCTCTGACTGTAAGGATCTCCACCTATTTTCCTCCTTGATCTGCAGGTATACAGGTACGGCTCCAAGAGCCGCGTAAGCCGCGTAGGCTATGATTGCGGGGGCCGAAGCTCCCGGTGTGATTATCTGAGGGTACCACTCGTAGGCCAGATGCCCCACGGCCATAAAGACTATCACCGCGCCGCCCAGCAGCAATGCCGCCGCAAGCAGTATCTTGTCCGCGCGCCGCCAGCTGAATATGGAAAAACGGCTGCGCCGCCCCACTCCGTAGCCCCGGGCCGTCATGCTGTCCGCGGTAATTATGCCGTTTTCCAGCGCCCAGGACACCATAACAGACATTATCCTGAGGCCGCCGCGTATCTTGTCTATGGCGTTGTCCTCCTTGTAGAGGCCGGTCACCTGCTGGGCCTGGCGTATCTTCTTTATCTGCTGGCCGTAGAGCGGAATGTAGCGCAGCGCCATGGACAGTATCAGCGCTATCTTGGGCGAAACGCTGCCGAATATGTACATCAGCTTGTCCGTGGTCATTATGTTGTTGAAACTGGAGAACCACACTATCGTGGAGAAGATGACCAGCCCTATGGTAAAGCCGTAGCGCACAGCCTCCAGCGTTATTGGGTTGTTGTTCAGTATGAACAGCACCGTAACGCCCTTGTGCACAAACAGCGGGTTAACAATGGTACTTATTACAGGGAAGATCGCAAAAGGCAGCACCTTTTTTACAGCGACCCAGCCGTCCATAGCCACCCTCCTCCAGACCATGGTCCTGCCGAAGGCCCATGAAGAATCGGAGGCGAGAGAATCGGCCGCCAGCCTTTCAAAAGCCTCGGCCGGGCCGGAAGCCTTTCTGCCGCAGGAAAATAGGGCGATGGAGGTCAGGATCTGGGCCATGTGCTTGTAATTGCCTTGGTCGCAGTAC
>CADALS010000135.1 GCA_902788795.1 uncultured Eubacteriales bacterium
TCCTGCTACGATAGCAAAGATAAGAGCAGAGATTATCCTCTTTTTCGTGGGCATATCAGGATTGGATGCCTTGGAAAGAACATAAGTGAGGATGAAAAGAATGATTGGAACTGTTGCTGTGAAACCGATTAGGTAGAACAGCAGAGTGGTCAGGCAATATATGCCGAATATTTTGCCTGCAGCAAGCCACTGCTTTTTGGTGAGGAACTGCTTGCTTGCTGGATCCGGTTTTATCAGTATTATGATAGAACAGATCAGCATGATAACAGCTCCGATGATCGGGAACAGCCTCGGACCCGGATCTCCTTCGTACCTGGAATCAGGAATATTCGCGTACGAATACCAGATGATCCAAGCGGAGAACAGTATTCCGAAGATGCCCAGACCAAAGTCCTTTTTGTTTTTGATCTTCATAAATACACTCCAATAATTAAATGAATAAAAAATCACATATTATTGTGCTATATTTCACATGAAAAATCAAGAGAAAAATGAACTGCACGCTATGTTGCTGTGCAGTCATTATTACTTGATTATTATACTAGTTTAATTCTACCAGTCCGGGATTTATGAAATACCAGCTTCCGTCCTTTACAGCAAGCTGGAACGGGAACATCCGCTCGTGATCTATCAGCATTTTGTCGTCCGTCCTCATGTATTCTGCGCGGACTATAATTACCATTCCTGTGCTCCGCTCTTCTGTGCTGTCGTAGAAAGTGCTGTAATCCACCCACATCATGCCCATGGTGGGATCTGCTTTTGCAAGCTCTTCCTTAGACATGGACTCTATGAGCTGTATGCGCATATTCTCGTATAATTGCTTTACACCTTCGAATTTTAAGGACTCCGGATAGCTGCATTCCTGGCCGCACACACTGCAGACGCTCTTTGTAGGCGAAACTTCCTGGTAATCGTGAGGCTGCTTGCTTACGGATTCGAAATAGCTGTCGTTGCACCTGCTGCAGGAATACATAATTAAGCCGGCCTGCTTGCAGGATGGCTGCGTTATCATTTCCGGAACGTAATCGTGGGAATCGTAGGCCGGAGGAAGAGTCTCCACAAGTTCAAATCCGCAGACGCTGCAGACCGATACCCTTCGGCTCTCTTCCGTGCACTGGGATTCGGACTGCTCTGTTATGTGCATATCGTGCCCTGTTGCGGGCATGTCCTCTTCGAAATATTCCCCGCAGGTATTGCACTTAAGGCCTTTGACACCCGGTTCTGTGCAGGTTGGTGCCTTGATTATAGTCTCGACAAAATCGTGCACGTGAGTCGGATCCTGATTGCCGCTGTTTCCGCCTGGAACAACGTTCTGACTGTTTTCAGGAACTGTTCCGCCGCAGGCAGAAAGAAGTCCGATCAGAAGGACTGACACTATAAACAATAATGTTTTTTTGTAAACTTTCAAATCTCTTACCCTATCTTCCATCCGAGCGGAACGAACAGCTCGGAATACAGTTTAATGGCATAACGGTCTGTCATGCCGGCTATATGATCCTTGACGACTTCTTCCGCTCCGTCCTTATCCAGCAGGTCCAGCTGCTCTTTCGGCAGCTCGTCCGGATGTTCGAGGAAGTAATCGTACAGGGAGAATATCAGATTTTTGATGCGGAAAAGCTCCCTTTCCTGCTTTACTACGGGGTTTCTGTAGACGTTGGCAAACATCCAGTTTCTAAGATCGTCCATGGCTTTGAAGGCCACATCCGACTGTATTATATGGTCTTTGCCGTCTGAATGCTCCACTATATCCCTTACAAGATAATCTATGCGATCTCCGTGGTTGCTTCCAAGCACCTCTATGCTGCCGGCAGGGAGATCCTCCTGCCTTATAACGCCTGCGCGCAGAGCATCGTCTATATCGTGGTTTATATAGGCTATCCTGTCCGAGACCCTTACGACCTGGCCTTCCAGCGTAAATGGCTTGTTGGGCCCAGAGTGGTTTACTATACCGTCCCTTACCTCCATGGTGAGGTTCATGGTATTTCCTTTTGCGTTGCGCTCTATTACGTCCACGACACGCAGGCTCTGTATATTATGAGAAAACCCGCCGGGATGTCGCTCCGCAAGGAAGGCTTCTCCGTTGTGTCCAAAAGGCGTGTGGCCAAGGTCGTGGCCCATAGCTATGGCCTCTGTAAGGTCCTCGTTAAGGCGCAGCGCCCTGGAGATAGTCCTTGCGATCTGAGCAACTTCGAGAGTATGAGTAAGGCGCGTGCGGTAGTGGTCCCCTTCCGGACTTAGGAACACCTGGGTCTTATGCATAAGGCGCCTTAAAGCTTTGGAGTGGATGATCCTGTCTCTGTCACGCTGAAAACAGGTGCGAAGCTCGCAGGGCTCTTCCAAGGCAGCCCGGCCTGCAGACTCGGCAGCTTTGCATGCGTAAGGCGAAAGCCTTTCGTATTCCTGTTTTTCCAGTTCTTCTCTCAGCAGCATCAGTTTCCTCCTTGCTTAAAGATCAGACCCCTGTAGAGCCAAAGCCCCCTTCTCTTACTCCGGCTGCCTGGTCGTCGTATGTAATGCCGTAAGGCACTAAAACGGCCTGTACAAAAGCTTTTCCTGCTGTAACTTCCATGACTTTGCCGGACTTGGAATCGTTGGTTATAGGCACCATTATGTGTCCCTGGTTGGCTGCATCGTAGTAATCTCCGTCTATGAGGCCCATGGTGTTGTCCAGCTGGAGCCTGAATTTGGATCCGAGGCCGGATTTGGGCAGTATAAGAAGCATCCATCCGGGCTCCATCTTTATCCTGAGGCCTGTTGGTATCTTAATGCTTTCCCCGGGTGCAAGTATAAATGATACAGGAGATATGATATCGTAGCCTGCGGAGCCGGCAGTTGCCCTTACCGGTATGCGAACATTATCGTAAAGCGATTCTGCTGCAAAAATATTGCCGCCAATGCAGTTCACGAAATCCTCTGTGAACTGGTGCATGCTTACCTTTTCGAATTGTGCGACTCTGTATTCCACGATATCAGCTTCTTTCCGTTGTTTTTCTTAAAATAATATTATAATACATTTTTTGCCAAAAGCAACACATTAAGGCATTTTGCGATCAGAAACCGTGAGCCTTGAAAAGCTGGTCCATGGCCTCCGGGATCTGTTCCAGCGGCATGCACTGGAAGGAGTGCTTTTCGCAGAGTTTATCCGCGGCCAGTCCGTGTGCAAAGACGCCCATGCAAGCTGCTTCAAAAGGATCTTCTATAAAGCTTAGCATAGCTGTGATCATACCTGTCAGCAAGTCTCCGCTGCCTGCCTGAGCCAGCCCCTGATTGCCGCTGCTGTTGATATAAACTCTGCCAGAAGGAGACGCAACAACAGTACGAGGCCCCTTAAGAACAGTTATGGTACCATATTTTGCAGCACAGTCTGCCGCTGCGCGTACAGGGTCTTTATTTACAGCTTCTGACGCGTTTCCCGTAAACCTGCAGAATTCGCCTAAATGCGGAGTGATGATCAAAGGCCTTGGAGTCTTCCCAAGCAGGAACTTCCTTTCTGAAAGCATGTTTATAGCTTCGGCATCGAGTACAAGAGGAACTTCAGTATCTTCCGAAAGCAGGTATTTCAGAATATTATCCTTCCTTGGGTTTCTGACAGCCCCGCTTCCGAAAGCGGCAGCCGAAAGCTCCTTCCCAAGCTGGTCCAGCATGAATTCTAAATTGGTCTGGCCTTCATATGGGTAAAACACAGGAGTTATGTTTTGCGAAGCAACTATCGGGTATATATTCTCGGGCAGCATTACGCAGATGTACCCTGCTCCCAAAGCCTTTGCGCCAAGTACGTTAAGGCATGCCGCCCCCGCCATTCCGTAGCTTCCCGATATCAGAAGTATCTTGCCATTGCTGCCCTTGTACGCATCTGCAGGACGCTTAGGAAATAGCGCAAAGAACTTCTCTTCATCCAGATCGAAAGTATTAAAAGAAGATGTGTAATACTGCATATCATCACCTCGTTATAGGGGACGGTTCTTCTTCACCTCGTTACAGGGGACGGTTCTTCCTCATTATAACACAAAAAGGCTCCCGGTAAGGGAGCCTTTTATGAGCTTTTATGCTTTGATGATCGGGGTGTCTTCCAGGCCCTTGCGGGTGAGGTTTNNNNCCTTGCGGGTGAGGTTTACTCTGCCCTTGTCGTCTATCTCGTAGCACTTTACTGTTACGGTATCTCCGACGTTCAGGACATCAGTTACCTTCTCTACGCGCTCCCTGCTGATGCGGGAAACGTGGAGGAGTCCGTCCTTGCCGGGCAGCACTTCTACGAATGCGCCGAAGTCCATGATCCTTACAACCTTGCCGGTGTAGGTCTTGCCAACTTCTACGTCTGCAGTTATGTACTCGATCTCCTGCTTTGCAGCCTCTGCGGAAGCAAGATCCGGGGATGCGATGAATACGTTGCCGTCGTCATCGATATCGACCTTAGCACCGGTCCTTGCGATGATGCCGTTGATGGTCTCGCCGCCCTTGCCGATGACCAGTCTGATCTTCTCGACAGGTACCTGCATGGAGATGATGCGCGGAGCCCACTTGGAGAGCTCTTTACGCGGCTCGGAGATCTCTTCCATCATCTGGCCCATGATGTACATACGGCCTTCGCGAGCCTGCTGGAGTGCCTTCCAAAGGATCTCTCTGGAAAGTCCGTGCACCTTGATATCCATCTGGATAGCGGTAACGCCCTTCTCGGTTCCTGCAACCTTGAAGTCCATGTCGCCGAGGAAGTCTTCCATGCCCTGGATATCGGAAAGGATAGCCATGGTGGAGGAACCGTCCTCTTCTACTCTTTCTACAAGACCCATTGCTATACCTGCAACAGGAGCCTTGATAGGAACGCCTGCGTCCATAAGAGCAAGTGTGGAACCGCAGACAGAAGCCTGGGAAGAAGAACCGTTGGAGGAAAGTACCTCGGAGACGACTCTTATAGCGTACGGGAACTCTTCCTTGCTTGGAATTACAGGCAGCAGAGCTCTTTCAGCAAGAGCGCCGTGGCCAATTTCGCGCCTTCCGGGGGATCTGGGCTGCTTAGCTTCGCCTGTGCAGAATCCGGGGAAGTTGTACTGGTGCATGTAGCGCTTTTCGGTCTCTTCGTCGAGTCCGTCCAGCGTCTGGGAATCGGAAAGAGTTCCGAGAGTTACAACGGAAAGGACCTGAGTCTGGCCTCTCTTGAAGAGTCCTGTGCCGTGGGTCCTGGGGAGTATGCCGGTCTCGCACCAGATGGGACGGATCTCATCCAGCTTTCTGTTGTCCGGACGGATACCTTCGTCCAGGATCATTCCGCGGACCTGCTCCTTGGTGATGTTGTAAAGGACAGCATCGATATCCTTTGCGCCTTCGGGGTAAACTTCCGCAAAGTGCTCCTTGGTATCCTGCTCTACAGCATCCATATTGTCCAGACGCTCCAGCTTATCCTTGGTGAGGATAGCATCGTGCATCTTGCTTACTGCGTACTCGCGAACTGCTGCATCGATAGCGGGATCCGGTGTATTGAGTTCTGGAACTACCTTTTCCTTGCCAACTTCAGCAACGATCTCCTTGATGAAGCGGCAGAGCTTCTTGATCTCTTCGTGAGCGAACATGATAGCATCAAGGCATACGGCCTCGGGAAGCTCCTGAGCGCCTGCTTCTACCATCATGATAGCTTCTTCAGTACCTGCAACGTACATGGAGAGCTCGGAAGCTGCTCTCTGCTCGAGAGTCGGGTTGATTATGAACTGTCCATCTATGCGGCCTACCTGAACGGAGCCTGTGGGGCCGTCCCAGGGAATGTCGGAAATAGCCAGTGCTACGGAAGAGCCTATCATAGCGCAGATCTCCGGAGCGCAGTCCGGATCGACGCTCATGACAACAGCCTGGACCTCTACTGCGTTGTAGAATCCCTTCGGGAACAGAGGTCTTAAAGGCCTGTCCATAAGACGGCACTTGAGTATAGCCTTTTCTGCCGGGCGGCCTTCTCTCTTGATGAAGCCTCCGGGTATTTTGCCTACTGCGTACATTTTTTCTTCGTAGTCGCAGGAGAGCGGGAAGAAGTCGGCATCCGGGCTTGCGGTCTTAGCCATGCAAGCGGTTACATTTACTACTGTATCGCCGTACTTCACCATTACCTGACCGTTTGCCTGTTCGCAGACTTTGCCGATCTCCAGTTCGAGCAGTCTGCCGCCAAGCGCGGTCCTGAATGTTCTGTAATCTGTGAATCTCATTTTTTACCTTTCTGCGGCAGAGGCTTGACAACAAAAAGCATTGAAGCTTCGATACGCTTTGTTCTCAATCGATGTCCTTATCCTTGAGGTAAGCAAGAAGGTTTCTTCTGTGACCTACCATCTTGAGCAGACCGCGCCTGGAGTGGTTGTCCTGCTGGTGGGTCTTGAGGTGCTCGTTAAGATCGTTGATCCTGTAGGTAAGGATAGCTACCTGGACTTCGGGGGAACCTGTGTCGCCTTCGCAGGTTGCATACTCTTTGATGATCTCGGCTTTCTTTTCTGTTGTAAGCATAATAAAAAACTCCTTTACATTCATTCACCTAATGCTGAGGAAGCGCTGGAGATTCGACGACCTAAGCAAAAGGTAGATTTAATTGACTTGGATATATTAGCACACGGAATGCTTCTTGTAAAGCAAATATTTATCGCTAGACGCGATTTAGCAATGCATTACTTAAGCCTGCAGTCCGTGGTATTCCCTTGCTGCAATGCAGTCTTTGTCTATCTGCGCGGAAAGCTCCGCAATATCGTTGAATTTTATCTCCGGACGGAGCAGATCTATGAATTCTACTCTTACTTCTTGTCCGTAGATATCTTCGTTAAAGTTGAAAATGTGGGTCTCTGCGTTCTTGGCAAACTGCCCCACACTTGGCTTGTTTCCAACGTTTGTGACCGAATGGAACTTCTCTTCGTAGGTACCGCCGAGGTAATCTGTGCGCTTTACATAAATCTCCGTTACGTATACACCGTTCATCGGCAGCGCCATGTCGTTGTGCAGCGACAGATTTACTGTCGGAAAGCCCATAGTCCTTCCGAAGTGCTCGCCCTGCATAACGCGCCCGGCTATATTGTAGCGCCTTCCGGTGAGCCTTGCGAAAGCTGCAACATCTCCTTCGGCAAGCTTCTGCCTTATAAGCGTGCTGGATACAGTCCTGCCCTCCATATCGAACTCGTCTATGACTGTAACATCGTAGCCGAATTTCTTACCGAAGGCTTTGAGATCCTCCGGGCGGCCTGCGCCTTTGAATCCAAAGGAATAGTTGAAACCGCAGACAGCATGCTTAGCGTGGAGATCTTCAGCCAGTATTTCCTTTGCAAAGCTCTCCGGGCTGGAGGTCCTTACATTGTCTATGAAAGGTATAGCAACCATTACGTCTGCGCCCAAGGCCTCTACCGCCTGAGCCTTTTCCTTAAGCGTCATGATGCTCTTTACCATAGTCTTGCCGGCTATCTCGTTGACCGGGTGGTTAAGGAATGTAAAGACAACGCTGCAGAGCCCCTTTTCCCTTGCAATGGAAACGCAGCGCTTTATAAGCTCCTGGTGCCCCTTGTGCACTCCGTCGAAATTGCCCAGAGCAACAGCGGACGGTCCTAAGTATTCTTTTGCTTCTAAAAGGCTTGTAAACAGTATCATGAGAACACCTTTATGGGTCTAAGCGAATCCTTTATAAATTCTGAGATGCCTATCAGCTCTCCATCATGGAAGACTGCAATAGGAGTCTTCTGTGCGTAGCCTGACGGGTCTGTTTTTAAGGTCATGCCGTTAAGGTAGCGCTTTGCGGCTTCGCTGTCCAGCTCCAGCCTCGGCATCTGGCCAAGAGCACGCCCTATGGGAAGAAGCCTTGCAAGGACCTCTTCTTTTGGCATCTGCCTTGCCTGCTCCAGGTCCAGAGCGTCCTCCAGCTTAAAGCCGCAGGCTTCTGTGCGCACCAGGGATGAAAGGCTTGCTCCGCATCCAAGCTGCTGGCCAAGATCGTGGCATATGGTCCTTACGTAAGTGCCCCTGGAACAGGTCACCTCTATGTGGCCTTCTGCCTTGGAAGCATCGTAGTCCTGAAGCTTTATGGAGCTTATATTTATGGTCCTGGCTTTTAGCTTTGGCTGTCCGCCGCTTCTTGCTATATCGTAGGCTCTTCTGCCGTCCACGAATACAGCGCTGAACGCAGGAGGCACCTGCTGTATCTCGCCAAGGAAGCTCTGCAGAGCGGCTTCTATAGCGCCCTTCCCGTCTGCCCCTGGGATCTTTTCCGCAGAAAGGAAAAGCCCTTCTTTTGCCGCATCCTCTGCTGTAAGCTCTTCTCCCCAGATATCCTGGGTCCTTGTTATTACCCCAAAGCGCACTCCGGCAACGTAGGTCTTGGACGTATCATCCATGTACTCTATCAGCTTGGTTGCTTTTCCTGCGCATACGGGCAAAACACCGGTAGCGTTCGGATCGAGCGTTCCGGTGTGTCCAAGTTTTCTTATTCCTGTTACGCCGCGCAGTATTGCTATGCAGTCGTGTGAGGTGTAACCTGCAGGTTTATTTATAACTAGTATGCCGTCCAAATGGTCTTCTAAGCTTCAAAACAGCCGTTTTCGCAGCGTTTCAGTTCCTTTTCGATCTCTTCCTTAACCAGCGCCAGAGCATCGCTTAAAGGCAGTCTTATGGTGCCTCCGGCAGCCTTTACGTGGCCGCCTCCGCCTACCGCTTTGGCAACGTTCAGAACGCTTGCAGTGCCCTTGGACCTTAGCGAAAGCTTAAAGCTTCCGTCCTCGTGCTCCTTAAGGAAAGCGCAGACTTCAACGCTGTCTATCTTGCGCAGAACATCTATGCAGCCACCTGTCATATCGTAGGTGGCGCCTATCTCCTTGAGCTTGTCCTGAGTAACGTAGGATATTACCGCCCTGTCTCCCGCAAACATCTGCATCCATTCTACTATAAGTGATTCCAGCTTCATCTGCGAAAGCGGAAGCGTGTCATATATAAGCGTTCCGAGCCTTTCCGGCTCAATGCCGTACTTATAGAGCTCCGCTGCAACAAGGTGGCACTGAGCCGTGGTATTGGAATACCTGAAGCAGCCGGTGTCTGTCATTATTGCAATGTAAAGGTCCTCAGCTATCTCCTTGTTTATGGGAGCTCCGAGCTCGTTTATAAGCTCGTACACCAGAAGGCCTGTTGCGGAAGCCGCCGGGTCCACCACTGAACAGTCAGCAAAGTCCTCTTCCTGAACATGGTGGTCCACAACTATCTTTTTTGCGCAGGACTGGTAAACATCAAGGCGCTTTTCTATCCTGGATGCATCCCCGCAGTCTACAACTATAGCAAGCTGCGGCTGGTAAGGCATCTCAAAAACAAAGAACGGATCCTTGCTGCTGTGGTCGTGCATGAACTTAAGATACCCGGGGATATCGTCCTCTAAAAGGATAACGCAGCGCTTGCCGAGCATTCTTAAAACGTGGCAGAGCGCAGACGCAGATCCTATAGCATCTCCGTCCATGTTTGTATGAGTCATTATGACTATGTCTTCTGACTCGTTTATAAGTTTTACGATCTCAGTCCACTTGTTCATCGTTTTTCTTGATCTCGTCCAGTATCCTGTCCATCCTTGCGCCGTATTCGAAGGATTCATCGAACTTAAAGAGCAGGACAGGAACGTATCTGACCTTTACAGCCTTGCCTATAACTGATCTGATATAGCCCTGGCTGTGTTCAAAAGCTGCAAGGATAGCCTTCTTTTCCGATTCGGAAAGGCTCTTTCCGGAATACGACAGGCAGGTAACGTATACGCTTGCGTAGCTTCCGTCTCTTGTAACATCAACACCGCTGACGCCTATCATATTCTCAGAAAAGCGGGGGTCCTTCAGTTCGCCTTTTACGAGCATCCCGGAGATGATCTTGCGTATCTCCTCTCCGAGACGCTCGGATCTGTGACTCTTACCCATTAGTCTCTCTTGACCTCTTCCATCTTGAAGGCTTCAATGATATCTCCGATCTTGATATCATTGAACTTTTCGATGCCGATACCGCATTCGTAGCCCTGGTTGACTTCCTTGACGTCGTCCTTGAACCTGCGCAGGGAGCTGATCTCGCCTTCGTGGATGACTATGCCGTCGCGGACGAGCCTCAGCTGAGCACCCCTTGCGACCTTGCCTTCCAGCACGTAGCCGCCGGCGATAACACCGACATTGGGCACCTTGAAGGTGTCGCGGACCTCGATCTTTCCAAGGAGGACTTCCTTGAATACCGGGTTGAGCATACCCTTCATAGCGGCTTCGATATCGTCTATAACTTCGTAAATTACTCTATAGGAGCGTATCTCAACGCCTTCCTGATCTGCCATTGCGGTAACTGCGGAGCTGGGGCGTACGTTGAATCCGATGATTACAGCGTTGGATGTGCCTGCAAGCATTACATCGCCCTCGGTTACAGTACCTACGCCAGTATGGATAATCCTTACGCGTACGTTCTCGTTGTGCAGCTTTTCGAGGCTCTGTTCCAGAGCACCGACGGAGCCCTGAACGTCTGCCTTGATAATGAGGTTGAGGTCCTTGACCTCGCCTTCCTGCAGCTGTCCGAAGAGCTTTTCAAGGCTCATAGCGGAACTCTTTGCCATAACTTCGGAACGTATCTTTTCGGCTCTCTTGTATGCGATCTCTCTTGCGGTCTTGTCGTCCTTGACCATGTAGAATTCATCGCCTGCTTCTGGAACTTCGGTAAGACCGGTGATCTCTACTGCAGTTGCCGGACCGGCCTTTCTGATAGGATCGCCCTTGAAGTTGGTCATTACACGGACGCGTCCGCTTGCAATACCTGCAACAACGGCTGCGCCTGCCTGCAGCGTACCGTTCATAACGAGCAGTGTAGCTACAGGTCCTTTTGCCTTATCCAGCCTTGCTTCGATAACGGTACCCATAGCCGGCCTGTTGGGGTTGGCCTTGAGCTCCATTACCTCTGCCTGCAGGAGTATCATCTCCAGCAGCTGCTGTATGCCCATGCCTGTCTGTGCAGAGCACGGAACGCAGATGACATCTCCGCCCCAGTCTTCTACAACGAGGCCTTCCTTGGCAAGATCCTGCTT
>CADALS010000136.1 GCA_902788795.1 uncultured Eubacteriales bacterium
CATGGTTACTGTTGTGCCCTGGCCGACTACTGTATCTATCTGCATTTCGTCAGCGCAGCGCTTCATGTTGGGAAGGCCCATTCCGGCGCCGAATCCCAGGGAATTTGCCTCCTGATCCGCTGTGGACCAGCCTTCCTGCATGGCAAGGTCTATATCAGGTATGCCTGGGCCTTTGTCTTTGAGCACTATGGTGATATCTTTAAGACCGACGGTCAGCGTTGCTGTGCCGCCGTCCGCGTGTATTACCATGTTGATCTCGCCCTCGTACATGCAAATGCCTACGCGCCTTATGATATCCGCTGGAAGCCCCAGCCTTTTAAGCGCGAATTTGGCATTTCTGGATGCTTCTCCTGCGCGCTGGTAATCGCTGCCGTCAACTTTGTACTCAAGAACTATGTCAGCCATTCAGCTACCTTACGCCGTTGCTGTAGAGTATTCCGCAGGATGTGTACATCAGTTTTTTGGTGCACATTACGACCATGCCGCTTTCCTTAGCAAGTGCCAGCATGTCTTCTCCGGGAACTTTTCCTCTTACGAAAATGATGCAGGACATGTCTACCATTTCGGCGGTACGCATGACCTGCGCGTTGAGCATTCCGGTGAGCAGAACTTCCTGTCCGGCGGAAAAAGCAAGGATATCGCTCATGAAATCGCTTGCAAACGCGGAGCTTACCTCAGCATCCAGTTTTTCCTCGCCGCAGAGGACTTCTGCTTCCAGGATTTCTTTGATCTGTTTTAGTTTCATATTTGCCTCTTTGTATATTTTTATCAATTGATTTTACCAAAAATACACATGTTGTTCAATAGATATAGGTGATTAAGAGCTTAAAATGTGACATTTTACTTGGAACTTCTTAAACTGTATGGTAAAATTGATTTTCGGTGAATATAATGAAAGATATAGCAATAATCATACCGTCCTTAGATCCGGACGAAAAATTCGTTAATACTGTTGACGGAATGGCAGCCGCAGGCTTTAAGCACATCATTTTGGTGGACGACGGCAGCCACGAAGAATGCAAGGGCTTTTTTAAGCAGGCAATGGAGGCGCATCCTGATGTCTGCAGCCTTCTTGTGCACGAGGTAAACAAAGGCAAGGGCAGGGCTCTTAGGGATGCGTTCGCTTACATAGCGGATAATCTCCCGGATGTCTGCGGCGCAATAACAGTAGACGGAGACGGCCAGCACACACCCGAGGATACCGTTCGCATGGCAAAGGAAATGGAGACCAAGCCGGGTAATGTTATCATAGGCTGCAGGGACTTTTCCTTAAGCCATGTTCCCACACACAACAGGCTCGGAAACCGCATCTCTTCGTTCGTATACAGGATCGTTTACGGAATAAAGCTTTCTGACACCCAGACCGGACTGCGCGGCATTCCGGCACAGTACCTGCGTCCCTTTGCGGACGAGGTAGACGGGGACCGCTACGAGTACGAGACCAACATGCTCATCTACATGCAGGATCACAAGATCCCCTACAGCGAGATCCCCATCCAGACCCTGTACATAGACGACAACAGCAGCAGCCACTTCCGCGTGGTAAGGGATTCCTACAGGATCTATAAGCCTATAATCCTGTTCGTTCTGGGTTCCTGCATAGCAACAGTGGTGGATCTTGTTGTCTTCTCCTTGCTCAACTCCATGACAGCAGGTTCCTTAAGCGGCGGCGGAACAGGTCCTCTGGCAAGGTTTGCTGCATTCCTTGCTGACAAATTCGGCCTTAAGGATGCCTTTGCGCAGCTCCTGCTGCCTACTGTAGTTGCAAGGATCATATCTTCTCTGGTGGACTACAACTTCAGCCGCACAAAGGTGTTCGGAAGCAACAAACCAGCCAGGGAAACTATATGGAAATACTACGTTATCTGCATAATCAGGATGATACTCTCCTGGCTCGGTGTAAGCCTGCTTACCAACGTTTTCAAGGCTCAGGGCATAATCGTAACGCTGCTTAAGGTGGTATGGGACCTTGTCCTGTTCTTTATCAGCTACAACTGGCAGCGCACCTGGGTGTTCAAAAAATAAAACAGCACAGACATTATGTAAATAACTGGTAATTAAGGCAGTTTTATGCTATCATCCTCCTGTCGAAAGGAGGGACAAAATGATAGGGATAAAACAAATGCCTGAAAGCGAGCGCCCCAGGGAAAAAATGCTTTCCAGCGGGGCGTCTTCTCTTTCCAACGCGGAGCTGCTCGCTCTTATTATTGGCAGCGGCACCAAGGAAGAAAGCGCCATAGCGCTTGCTATGGAGGTGCTTTCTCTGGCTGACGGGGCTGTACGAAGCCTGTATAACTGTCAGCCGGAAGAGTTCAAGAAGATCAAAGGTATAGGGAGCGCCTGCGCCTGCAGGCTGGTTGCTTCCATAGAGTTCGGAAGGCGGCTTGCTGCATCTGCTCCAGCAAACAGGGTAAAGTTCGAGATACCAAAAGACGCAGCTGAGCTTTTTATGGAAGACATGCGGCATCTGCAGCAGGAAAGGCTGAGGGTCGCACTGCTGAACGCAAAAGGAGAGCTAATAGCAATGGACGATGTTACAGTCGGCGGGCTGTATTCGTCTTCGGCAAGCCCAAGGGAGGTCTATTCCAAGGCAGTCCGCAAGGGAGCCTACGCTGTGATACTGGCTCACAACCATCCAAGCGGTGATCCAACGCCCAGCGATGACGATATAAACGTCACCAGGCAGATAGCTGCGGCCGGGGATCTTCTGGGTATATACCTGCTGGATCACATAATAATAGGGGATGGAAGGTATATAAGTCTAAAAGAAATTGGCATCATTTAAAAATAGTACTTTTCCCCTGTGAAAAATGTGGTAGAATATAAAGCACAGAGGAAAAATGTCAGGATATGGGTAAGGTTTTACTGATCTGCTCCGGAAGCGGCGGAGCCGGAAAAACTACATTTGCGGTAAATTTAAGCATCGCGCTGGCCAAGCAAGGCAAGCGTGTGCTTTTGTTCGACATAAACGTCGGAAGGCGCAATGTGGACATCTATCTTGGCATGGAGGACCGCATACTTTTCGATCTTGGGGATGTCATCTCCGGCCTTTGCAAGCTGGATAAGGCAATTATCCCTTACGATCTTTGCGATGGCCTTTCCATACTTGCATGCCCGCAGTACAGGGAAATAGAAGGCTTTGGGGCAGGGCACGTTAAGGCTCTGTTCGAGGCTTTAAGGCAGCGTTTCGATGTTATCGTAACAGACTGCCCGGTATCCATAGGCACCACTTTAAGAGTCTTCTCTTCCGGTGCGGATTCCGCGCTGCTGCTTACAGTGCCGGACCACACCTCCGTGCGCAATGCGGAAGCTCTTAACGAAAAGCTTGCTGCTCTGGGCATAGAAAAGCGCTTTTTCGCGATCAACCGCATAGATAAGCAGTACTCCGGAACGGGCAGCATACCGGGCATCAATTACATTGCAAGGACGGTGCAGCTGCCGCTTGTGGGAATGGTATCGGAAGACCCGGCCATCCATATCGCCAACAACTCCGGAATGCCGGTAGTGCTGGACAGCTCAACAGATATGGCCATGCGCTTTGAGGCTATTGCCCAAAGGCTGGATATCTAGCTTATCAAGGCTTTTGACTGATGCAGTCGCGTGCTCTTTAAAGCACGCGGCTTTTGTGTTTTTTATTGACATAATACTAATATGTATTGTATTATTAGCTGATGATTTATATAGATTTAATATAGATCAAATACGAAATAACAAGGAGAACGAACAATGGTAGAACATGGCCAGCCAATTCCTTGGCTGCTCATATGCGTGTTCGCAGTCGTTTTTCTGCTTGTCGGTATACTTGTTGGTTATATCTTAAGGAAGTCAAAAGCTGAAAAGACTATCGGAAGTGCCGAGACCCAGGCTAAGAATCTTATCCTGGACGCAGAAAACAAAGCTGAATCGCTCAGAAAAGAGGCGCTCGCTGAGGCTAAGGCAGAAGCTCATCAGTTAAGAGTAGAAGCCGAAAAAGACATCAAAGAGCGCAGGGACGATGTAAAAAAGTCCGAACGCAGAATTACTCAGAAAGAAGAATCTATAGACCGCAAGCTGGAGTCTATAGAGAAGAAAGAAGACGAGATCCAGCGCCGTCAGCAGTCCATCAAGGACAAAGAAAAGAACGTAGAAGATCTTATCAAAAAGCAGGTAGAAGAACTGGAGCGCATCTCCGGCTGCACAGCAGAAGAAGCCAAGCAGATCCTGCTGAAAGATCTGGAAAAGGACATCCGCCACGAAGCTTCCGTAATGATCAAGGACATAGAGTCCAAGGCTAAGGAAGAGGCAGATACCAAGGCTAAGGAGATCTTAGTAGGCGCTATCCAGCGCTGCGCGGCAGACACCGTAGCGGAGAACACCATCTCCGTTGTGAACCTGCCCAACGACGAGATGAAAGGCCGCATAATAGGCCGCGAGGGCCGCAACATACGTGCCATCGAAACAGCTACCGGTGTTGATCTTATCATAGACGATACCCCGGAAGCCATCATCGTCTCCGCCTTCGATCCTGTAAGAAGGGAGATCGCAAGGCTCGCCCTGGAAAAGCTTATCGTGGACGGCCGCATCCATCCCGCAAGGATAGAAGAAATGGTGGACAAGGCCACCAAGGAAGTAAACAGCATCATCAAGAAGGAAGGCGAGGAAGCCGTCTACGAGATAGGCTGCCACAATGTCCATCCGGAGCTGGTAAAACTGCTTGGAAGGCTCAAGTACAGGACAAGCTACGGCCAGAACGTGCTGTCCCACTCCAAGGAAGTTGCACACCTGGCA
>CADALS010000137.1 GCA_902788795.1 uncultured Eubacteriales bacterium
AATCCAAAGCGCATGTCAGCTATGGCAGCGGCCCTGTCCAGGCCTCTTTCCTCTTCCAGCTGGATGATTATATGCTCTATAGTCTCCTTTTCGTTCTGGGTAAGGCCCAGGGCTTCTTCTACAAGATCGTCCCCTTCTATAAGCTTAGTCGCGGCAAAGCGCTGCGGTATGCCCGCTGCGTCTGCGTGGTCTGCGATAAGGTGCATTATGGCGTGTATTGCCCTGTGCACTGCGCCGCCGTCCTTGTCTTCGGAGCAGAAATCTGTGCGCTCCGGGCGCTCCTTAAAGTGAGCCACGTGGATAGCGTGGTCCACGAGCTCCTCTATGCCTTCGTTTTTGGCAGCGGATATAGGAACTACAGGAATACCGAGCAGCGCCTCCATCTTGTTAATGTCTATGCTTCCACCGTTGCCGCGGACCTCGTCCATCATATTGAGGGCAAGGACCATGGGCACGCCAAGCTCCATAAGCTGCATGCTCAGGTAGAGGTTTCTTTCTATATTTGTGGCATCAACAATGTTTATGATGCCCTGAGGCTTTTCCTTGAGTATGAAATCTCTGGATACGAGCTCCTCGCTCGAATACGGGGAAAGAGAATATATACCGGGAAGGTCTGTTACAGAAGTTTCGGCATGGCCTCTTATGGGTCCGTCTTTTTTGTCTACTGTAACTCCCGGGAAGTTGCCTACGTGCTGGTTTGCACCGGTAAGCTGGTTGAAAAGCGTTGTTTTGCCGCTGTTCTGGTTTCCGGCCAATGCAAAAGAAAGGACGGTGTCGTCCGGCAGAGGATCTTCGCTTTCTTTTTCGTGGGACCACCCCATCTCGCCAAGTCCGGGGTGCTGGATCTGAACAGGAGAATACTTCCTGTTCTCAAAAAGCTCTTCATTTGCGAGGTCTTCAGTTACCTCAATAAGAGCTGCATCTGCAAGGCGCAGAGTCAGCTGATAGTCGTGGATGCGAAGCTCCATGGGATCGCCCAAAGGAGCCAGCTTTTCAAGCGTAACGTTAACACCCGGGATAACACCCATGTCCAGGAAATGCTGCCTGAGTGCGCCTTCGCCTCCGACAGACAGTATCCTGACAGACTGTCCCGGCTTCAAACTGTTTAATGTCATATCTTCCTAATACGTTAAACGGACGGAGAGCCATGCATAAGCTCCCCGTCCAAATACTTAAATAATTACTTCTTTGCGAGCAGGTCTCTGATCTCAGCCAGCAGCTCCTCAGTGGTGGGTGCAGGCGGATTTGCAGCAGCCTCTGCAGCAGCGGCAGCTTCAGCAGCAGCCTTTGCAGCCTCTTCCTCTGCCTTCTTCTTGGCCTCTGCCTTGTCGCGTGCCTTGTTGAAAGACTTTACGATAAGGAACACTACCAGTGCTACCAGGATGAAGTCTATGATGGTAGCAACGAATGTGCCGAATCCAAGGGTTATAGCTTCCTTTACAACATTGCCTTCTGCGTCTGTTTCAGCTGCGCGGATTATGACGTTGAGCGCCGACATATCCCTGGAGCCGAAGATGAAGCTGATGAAAGGCATCAGCAGGTCATTTACCAGCGATGTTGTGATCTTACCGAAAGCGCCTGCTATAATGACGCCTACAGCCATATCCAGGACGTTGCCCCTCATTATGAAGTTCTTGAACTCCTGGATCATTCCTTTTTTCTCCATTATGATACCTCCGTGAATAATCTGGAATAATTATAAACTGTTTTAATACAAAGCGATTAAATATTTTATCTCTATATCGGCCAAATGTCAAACGGCGCTTATGGCTGCACCTATGACTCCGGCGTCGTTTAAGGTCTTTGCAGGAACTATCTCGTATTCGTTTTTAAAGAAGTTTCGCTGCGCTACAAGCTTTTTGAGCGGCTCGTAGAGCATGTCCCCTGCTGCGGAAAGTCCTCCGCCCAGCGCTACTATCTCCGGATCGAACACGTTGCAAAGGCCGGCTATGGCTGTTGCAAGGTTGTCTGTATATTCATCGAATATTTCCTTGGCAACAAGATCTCCTGCAGCGGCTGCGTCCTTTACAGCCTTGGCATCCGCGAAGTTTTCTCCCAGGCGGTCCCGTCCCTGCCTTGCTATCCAGGTGGCGGAAGTGTAGACCTCCATGCAGCCGTCCATGCCGCAGGTGCAGTGGTCCGCCCCGTATTTGAACGGAAGGTGGCCTATCTCCGAGCCTCTGTTGCAGCCTCCGTTAAAGACCTTGCCGTCCAGTATCAGTCCGGTTCCAAGGCCTGTGCCAAGTGTAAGCAGCAGAGCGTTCTTTTTGCCCTTGAAAGCACCTGCCTTAAGCTCTGCCAGAGCAGCAGCCTTGGCATCGTTGATCATGTTTATATGCGTATCCGGAAAGTGCTTTTGCAGCTCCGCCTTAACAGGAACATTGTGGTAGCCCATGTTGTAGGCGTGCAGCAGGACCTCCCCTGCCTGGTCTATGCTTCCGGGCACCGTCAGCCCTATACCTTTAAGATCCGGGATATCCTTGCCGTCCCTGAACAAAAGCTGCCTTATGCTTATGGCTATGTTTTCGCAAAGGGCATCGCAGGGAGCTTTCGCGAAGGGAAAACTGGTCTTGCTGAGCACTTTCGGATCCCCTTTTCCGATCTCGATCAGAGCCACCTTTATATTCGTTCCGCCAATATCCACGCCTGCGTAAAGCATATACGACCTCCTTGACAAAAGAAAAATGTAATTGTATTTTATCACTTTAGTGAGATAATATAAACAGGAAATAAAGCGGCGCAAGCCAATGGAGAGTCAAAGATGAAAAAAGTATTGCTTATAGTAAATCCAGTAGCAGGTAAACTTAAACTCCACTCGGAGCTTTTTAATATAGTTGAAGTGTTTTGCAACAACGACTGCCTTGTAACAACTGCCATAACCCAGTACAGAGGCCACGGCAGCGAGCTTGCCAGGACCGCCAAAGAAAACGGCTACGATATGGTAGTCTGCTGCGGCGGAGACGGAACATTAAACGAAGTCATGTCCGGCATGCTGGAAGGAAGATCTAAAGCAGAGCTTCCCCTCGGCTACATACCCGCAGGCTCCACAAACGACTTTGCAGATACCCTTGGTATCCCTTCCATACCGACTGCGGCTGCGGTAAACATCTGCAAAGGAGACCGCGTGGGCATAGATGTGGGAGATTTCGGCGGACTGCGCCACTTCAGCTATATCGCAACATTCGGAGCCTTTTCTGCAGCATCCTACAGCGCTCCTCAGGAGCTTAAAAACACCATAGGACACATGGCTTACCTCTTTGAGGGCTTAAAGCAGTTTACAGCGCCAATGCCCCGCTACCACGCGGACATAGTTGCGGACGGAGAGCACTACAGCGGAGACTATATCTACTGTTCCGTATCCAATACAAAATCTGTGGGCGGACTTGTAAAGCTCTCGGAAAACATAGTTGATCTTCACGACGGCATGTTCGAAGTAATACTTGTAAAGTATCCGGAGGACATCATCCAGACCAGCAATATTATAGGCGGAATACTCGCCTCGGATTTCTCCGGAGATATGTTCCACTTCTTTAAAGCCAAAGAGATCACCTTCTCCATGGAAAATGGAGCGGACTGGTCCCTGGACGGAGAAAAAGTAGAAGGCCCGGCAGAGATTACTATAAGAAACATGCACAAGTCTATAGAAATGTATCTTTAGAAAATAAACAGGCGCCTAATTACTTAGGCGCCTTTTGAAATGCTGTTTTTTAGTTTACAGTCCGAGCTCTTTCTTAAGAGCATCCAGCTCTTCGTCTACGGAAGCTGTAACGCCAGCTTTGTACTTGTCTTCAAGTGCTATAGCTTCATCAACTGCGGAAGCCTCGAGCTCTGCAGCTGCGTTAGCAGTATCGAGCATCTTGTTGGCCTTGTCTTCCATCTTCTGGAATGCGCCGATGACTTCGTTGAGCTTGTCGCCCTTTGCGGTGTAGTTGTTGACCTTCTGCTGGGTCTTGGCGATGGAGACCTTAGCCTCTATGCCAGCCTTGCGTGCCTCGAGCTGAGCTATATCGGAAGCAAGCTTGTCGTAAAGCTGTCTCATCTTGATAGCGTTCTCGTGAGCTGCTGCATATGCTGTCTGAAGAGCCGCACCGGTGGTCTCGAGCTCCTGCTTCTTAGCGATGAATACCTTGGCATCGCCTTCGTTGCCAGCTCTAAGAGCCCTCTTTGCAAGCTCAGCATACCTTGCTACCTCTGCCGCGTTCTCGTTTACCTTGCGGAGAGCCTTGGTCTCCTCTGCCATGACCTCAGTGGTCTCTTTCTTAACGTCAGCAAGATCCTGCTTAGCGTTGATGAGATACTGGTTGATCATCTTGACGGGGTCCTCAGCCTTGTCGAGAAGAGCGTTGATGTTAGCTTCGATGATGTCACTGAATCTTGATAAAATACCCATTAGTGTTCCTCCTGTCAGTTTTTATCTTCGTATTTTGAAGCAAGTTCGCTTGCTTCATCGCTGTATTTTTCAGAAAGGACTTCTGCATCGTCCTTCCAGCCCGGGTCATCCACCTTTGCGTTGAGGATCTTTGCGGCAGCTTCCTGCTTTTTGATATTCATGGTGTTCTTGTAGTCTATGATATTCATAGCTACCAGCACGCCTATTACTGCTATCAGAAGCAGCAGCGTGGTGCGCCATCCTGAATCGGACTGGAGCATTATCTCCTCTGCCGAATCCTCGAACACCTTGGCAAAGTAGTGGGAGTCGTCGTAGTCGGAGCTGTAATACCTGTTGAAGTAGTTCATTACTACATCCCGGGCATCCGCGTC
>CADALS010000138.1 GCA_902788795.1 uncultured Eubacteriales bacterium
ACTATCTTCTGCCTGCTGCGCTGTTTCTTTGTTGTTTTTTTAGGAGCGGATCGATCCGCTTTTATTGCTAATAAGTTCTTCATAGCAGTAATTATACTATATAATGTGGTTGAATACAAATGAAGAATTCTATATCTAGTGATTAAAATCAGATTGACGCTGGTCGGCAAAGAGGGTAAAATTAACTAGATAGAGCCAATCACTTTTAATTTAGGAGGAATCAGATATGAAAAAGTATGTGTGCCCTGTATGCGGTTATGTTTATGAAGGCGATGAGATCCCTGCAGATTTCAAGTGCCCCGTATGCAAAGTTCCCGGAAGCAAGTTCAAGCTTATGGACGAATCCGCTCCTCTTGCAGCTGAGCATGTATTCGGCGTAGGTATGAACCTTGATGCTGTTACCAGCGAAGAAGACAAGGCTTATATAATCGAGCAGCTCAAGGCTAACTTCCAGGGCGAATGCTCCGAGGTAGGCATGTACCTCTGCATGGCAAGAGTAGCTCACAGAGAAGGCTATCCAGAGATAGGCCTCTACTGGGAAAAGGCTGCATGGGAAGAAGCTGAGCACGCTGCAAAGTTTGCGGAGCTTCTGGGATCCGATCTTGAGCCCAACATGACCAACAGCACAGAAAAGAACCTTAAGTGGAGAGTAGACTGCGAATACGGCGCTACCCAGGGCAAGTTCGATCTTGCTAAGCTCTGCAAGAAGTACAACCTGGACGCTATCCACGACACAGTTCACGAGATGGCAAGGGATGAGGCCCGCCACGGCAGAGCTCTTGAAGGCCTTCTGAAGAGATACTTCAAAAAATAAGCTGAAAAGCTATTAGAGGAGGCATATAATGCTCATCAAACTTATCATCGAGATCGTCCTCGGTGCTGTTTCCGGCTACGTTGCAAACGGCATCATGAAGGGAGATCAGAGCAGCTTCATCAAGAACCTTATCCTTGGTATCATAGGCGGCTTCGTAGGCGGACTTATAGGAAACCTGCTGGGTGTAGGCGGCGGCTGGATCACCGGTATCATCCTTTCCATAGGCGGCGCCTGCCTTGTTGTCTGGCTTGCAAGGAAGTTCCTTAAGTAGGATGCCTACTGCTTAACGCACTTAAAACCGCAGCGCCTTGTTTTGCTGCGGTTTTATTTCTTTATATCAGTGCATTTAGCAAGCCTTATTTCGCAGAAAGATAACTACAAACTTTACCGTTTTGCTATAATATGACCATGAAGATAGTGTTAGCAAGCACTTCGCCAAGGCGGAGGGAGCTTATAAAAAGAATAGTTGATGAATTCGAGGCCGTATCCGCGGACGTGGATGAAAAGGCCATAGAGGACCGCCTGGAGGAGCACAGAGGGCGCCTTTATGAGGCTGCTCTTGCGGAGAAGACCGTTAGGGAGCTTTCAAGGGCCAAGGCCCTGGCAGCCTGGGAAAAGCTCGGAAAGCCGGATAATACCTTGTTTATAGGCGCAGACACCGTAGTAGCTCTGGAAAACGAGATACTCGGAAAGCCAAAGGACAGGGAAGACGCCGTAAGGATGCTTAGGGCACAGTCACTGGAGCCTCAGCAGGTGTTTACAGGAGTTACTCTGGCGGCAAGGAACTCCGGCGGGGAGATGCGTATAAGGACCTTTACGGAAAAGTCCCTTGTTATCTTCCACGCGCTGGACGATGCCCAGGAGGCAAGGATACAGGCCTACTGCAATACCCCGGAGCCTTACGACAAAGCCGGAGCCTACGGCATACAGCTAGGCGGCGGTGCCCTGGTGGACCGCTACGAAGGGGACTACGATAACATCGTGGGCTTCCCGGTGGAAAGGGTAAGAAAGGAACTGACTGAGTTTATCAGTGCCTGCCCCGGAAACTGCAGCGCATGCTCTGCATGTGAAGGCTGCAAAACGCTTGGTAAATAGCCAAATAGACATAAAATAAATTACGTTACAGATCGGAGGAGTATTTTGAGCAAGTTTACAGACAAATGGATAGATGATCATAAGGATCAGATGATAGAAGATCTTCGCGGAGCTCTCAGGTTCCGCACCCTGGAATCCGCGCCGCTTCCCGGAGCGCCTTTCGGACGCCCCGTGCGCGACTGCCTGGACTACACCCTTGGCAAGGCGGATGCCCTTGGACTTAAGACCAGGGATCTTGACGGCTACTGCGGCCTTATAGACGCGGACGCAGGGGAATGCTCGGAAATGCTCGGCATACTCTGCCACCTGGACGTTGTCCCGGAAGGCACAGGCTGGGACCACGATCCTTACGGAGCAGAGATAGTGGACGGCAAGATCTACGCCCGCGGCTCTCTGGACGATAAAGGACCCGCTTACGCAAGCATGTACGCCCTTAAAGCAGTTCAGGAAAGCGGCCTGCCCTTAAAGCGCAGCGTGCGCCTTATACTTGGCTGCAACGAAGAGACAAACATGGGCTGCATCCACCACTATAAAGAAGTGGAGCGCATACCGGATCTGTCGTTCTCCCCGGACGGAGAGTATCCGATCACCAACTCCGAAAAGAGCATACTCCAGTGCACATACAAGGCAAACTTCGCGTCTCAGATAGAGATGAGTGTAGGAGATGCCGCAAACGTAGTACCAGGAGAGGCTTCTGCAACTATAACAGACGGCGGCCTTCAGGTAGCAATAAAGCAGATCGGAAAGATAGCCCACGCATCTCTTCCCTGGGAAGGCGAGAACGCCCTCCAGAAGCTCTTCCTTGCTCTTAAGGACGAGGACCTGGAAGGCATGGACAGGGTGGCAATAGACACACTCTGCGATGCATTCAAGATGGAATACCACGGTGAGTCCCTGGGTCTGGACAAGGAGGACGAATCCGGAAGACTCACGCTCAATGTAGGCGTTATAAGGTGGAATAGCAAGGGCTTTGAGCTTACACTGGATCTGCGCTGCCCGGTAAGCCTGCCGGAGTGCTTCATCCAGGAGCGCATAGAGCTGGCCCTTGCAGCAACAGGCGGCAAGATAGTCTGGTGGAAGTACAAGCCCGGCTACAGCATCCCGGACGATTCCGAGATAGTAAGTAAGCTCCTTAAGGTCTACAAGGACCGCACAGGTGACCAGGACGCTAAGCCCAAGAAGATAGGCGGCGGAACCTATTCCAGAGAGCTTCCCAACGCGGTCAGCTTCGGACCGGAAGGCTACATGTGCGAGGCTTCCTGCCACGTTGCCAACGAATTTATGGGTATAGACCAGCTCGTAATGAACGCCAAGATGATAGCAGACGCTATAATAGCGCTTGCCTGCGAATAGTATGAGACAAAGGCACATCAGAAACAGAGAAGACATACTCCGCGACTGCGGCGGCTACATAGTGGAAGACCCCAAGTCCATGAAAGGGCACTGGCTGGATCTTTTCCCCGGCTGCGAAGGTCTCTACCTGGAGATAGGCAGCGGAAAAGGGCAGTTCATAAGCGGCATGGCGGAGCGCTATCCACGCAGAGCTTTCCTTGCCTGCGAGGGCCAGTTCAACGTGTACCCGCGCATTCTGCAAAAGATAGGGGCCAAGGGCCTGGAAAACCTGCGCCTGATATCCGAGTACATAACGGACCCCTGCGATCTGTTCGAGGACGGAGAGCTGGACGGCATATACCTAAACTTCAGCGATCCCTGGAAGAAGCGCACCGCAAACAGGCGCCTTACCTACAGGGGTAAACTGGAAGGGTACAAGCGCATATGCAAGAGCGGAGCCTTCCTTCAGTTCAAGACGGATAACGAAGAACTCTTCGACTATTCCCTGGAGGAACTGGCCGCTGCGGACCTTGTTCCTGCGGCAGTAGAGAGGGATCTGCACTCTTCTCCGCTTGCTGATAACAATATAGTCACCGAATACGAAGAAAAATTCGCATCTCAGGGCATAAAAATCAAATATTTTCTTGTAAATTTCACATAATTTGTGAAAAGTGTGCTATTATAAACTTGTTAGTGGTGAAATTTGCGCCACTTGAAAGGAGATAATATGGGCAGAGGCGGCGGCGGAGGCGGCGGCTTTTCCGGCGGAGGATTCTCCGGCGGCGGAGGCGGCGGCCATATAGGCGGAGGCTTTTCCGGAGGACGGGTAGGCGGAAGTCACAGCAGCGGCGGAAGCAGCTGGGGCGGTACAAGAAACTACAACAGCGGAGGAAGCAACTGGGGCTACAGACCTACCCCAAGATACAACAGCAACAGCGGAGGCGGATTGTTCCCGCCGCTGTGGTGGTGGATCTGGGGCGGCGGTTCCACAAGGAACAACAGCTACAACCAGCAGTACCGTCAGACTAATAATAACAATAATAACAACAACGGGGGAGGTCCTCAGCCTCAGAAGGAACCGGAAAAGAAGGAACCCGAAAAGAAGAGGAGCTCTGCGGTCGGCTGTCTGTCAGCAATACTGATCGTTGTTGCGGTCATACTGGCATTCATACTTGTCGCAGGCATAAGGTCCTCGGCTTCGGCCAAGAACCGCACCAAGCTTTCCGAAAAGCCTTCTGTGGATATAGGCTACCTGGACGATCAGCTTGGCTGGATAGACAACAAGTCGCTGGTCAACAGCAGTATGAAGTCCTTCTACGACAAAACAGGCGTAATGCCTTACCTTGTAATAACGGACGATATCGGCGGAGCCAGCACGGACTCCGCGGCGCAGACTTACACGCAGAACCTGTACGCTAAGCTGTTCGGCACAGACCAGACTCACTTCCTGGTGGTATGGTACCAGAAGAACGGCTACGACGATTACGCCTACATGTACAGCGGAAC
>CADALS010000139.1 GCA_902788795.1 uncultured Eubacteriales bacterium
GTGAGCGATCTTCGCTACAAGATACAGCCGGCAAGCCCGGAAGAAAAGCTGGACGAAAAGAACGTAGCTGCTTACTTTATAATCCCGCCCGTGGACGGAGACCACATGCAGCAAATGAGGGTCAACCCCAGCAATACTGAGATAGGTACCATAGATACTTACATGACTGTCACACACGAGGGCTTCCCCGGGCACATGTATCAGTACGCTTACGCTGCGCAGAACATAGCTTCCGACTACATCAAGACTCTGGGCGTTGACGGAGTGGTGGAAGGCTACGCAGTATACTCCCAGTACCACGCGCTGGAGTACATAAACAGCTTTACCCAGGGCTACAAGGACTTTGCAGCCATAAACGAAAAGTACGCTTACCTGGTCTACAGCATGGCAGACATAGGCATCAACTACGAGGGCTGGGATGTAAAGAAGACCTTAACGCACTTTACAGACTTCGGCTTTGGCGTGGACCAGGCTGGGGCTCAGCAGATCTATGACCTTCTGAGGCTCAACCCTGGCTACTACGAGCCCTACGGCCTTGGATACGAGTACATAGAAGAGATGCGCAAGGGCGCAGAGGAGGCTCTGGGCAAGAAGTTCAGCGCTCTTGAATTCAACAGGGCAATACTTAACGCAGGCCCCACACCTCTTAAGGTCCTGGAGCACTACGTAAGCGATTACACAGAAAACGCTAAAAAGGCCAAGTAGAGGAGACCCACTTTTATATCAGCTATCAGTACATACTTGGGCTTAATGTCCTGACGATCAGAATATGAAAGGAGATGGCACTTTGTCCTTTACTGCAATAGAAAAAATGAGGCAGGATAACCTGCAGAGGTTCGGAAGGGACCTTGGTCCTATGCAGCCGGTTCTTACCAAGGCAACACCTTCCGGAAACGATCTTAAGTCCGCGGCGCTGCGCTTTGTGCACGAGCGCTGCGAGGACCTCAGGTTCAGCGCGGAAAAAAGCGCGGAGGAAGAAAGGACAGGAAATTACCTGGGTTCTTCCATAAAGCCGGGGCAGATCCCTTACAACATGCAGATGGATATAGACCGCCTCTGCCTGGAAAGAGAGCTGGAAAAGTTCATAGATTCGGGCGTGGCGGAGGATGCATACACCGTCTATTACTGCTTCCTGGAGATGTTTTTCGGGCACTACGGGAAGTCCAAGAAGATGGTGGAGCTTCTGTCCGAGTTCGAATCCAACGGCAGCTCGCTTCTTATGAAGCACAGGGACCACTATTCGCACTCCGTGTACGTGTTTGCGCTGGGGCTAGCCATCTACGAGACAAACAGCGCCTTTCGCAAGATATTCAGCGATTTCTACGGCCTTGGCGCAGAGGAGGGCGATGCTGCCAAGGACCACGCCGCAGCCTGCAAGTTCCTTGAATTCTGGGGGCTTACTTCGCTGTTCCACGACATCGGCTACCCGTTCGAGCTGCCATTTGAGCAGGTCATCTCTTACTACGAGGTGGGCGGACGCGCAAGAGGGGATAAAGACCTCTATTTTTCCTACAAAAACGTGGATTCCATAAGGGAGATCGATGCCCAGACCCAAAAGCAGATCAAGGCGCTGTACGGAAGAGATATAAAGAATTCCGACGAACTGCTGGCCTTCGATATATTCAGCAAGCTCGGAGAGACCTACGGTTTTACAGAAGAGTCTATTCTGGAATGCATAAGCAACAGGGCAACGCATCCTGAAAAGTGCGATCTTTTCATGGACCACGCATACTTCAGCAGCGCAAGGCTCTTCAGGGAGATAACAAGGTATCTGGACGGCTCTGCGCTAAGCAGGATGCATGTGGACGCTGTTTCTGCAATAATGCTTCACAACAGCCTGTATAAGTTCTCTGTGTCCTTCTACAAGAGCAGCAATGCCAAGGCTCCGCTTAAGGCTGAGCTCCATCCTCTGGCCTACATGCTCATGCTCTGCGACGAGCTCCAGTGCTGGGACCGCACCGCCTACGGCAGGAACTCCAGGACGGAGCTGCACCCCATGGGCGCGGACTTCGATTTCGGCGGCGGCAGAATAAAGGTGACGTATTCCTACGACATAGAAGAGAAGGCCAAGATAGACCGCTATATGGATGAATACCGCAGCTGGGCTCTTACCAAAGAAGGTAAGGAACCGCGCCTTAAGGCCTACAGCGATATGTACGGCAAAAAGCAGAAGTTCAAAAATGACATAGAAAAGATAGTTGATACCGCTGTTGCGCCGCTTACCGTGCTTCTGGATCTTAAGCCTGCGGACAGGAGCGTAAAGCACACCTATATTTCCGGCAGCAATTTCCTGCACTTGTACGATTTTGCGGTAGCGCTCAACTCCAGGTATTCTTATCAGGGCAGGGAGCGCGAGGTAGACACTGCGCAGCTTGAGAGCGAGTTTGAGGGCCTGTCCCTTGAGTACCAGCTCTCGAATATCAACCAGGCAAAGAGTTTTGCCAAATACCTCAATGCGATACACTGTTTCTATACAGACCGCCCGGTAGACTACGAGATGATAAAAGCCTTCACCCCGCAGCAGACAGCTGTATTTGCGCCAATGGAACATGCCCGCTGGGTCAGAGAGCATATTTCCATGGGCTGGTCCGCCGGGGATGAATACGATAAACTCGGCAAGGATAAGGAGGAACGGAAAGCTCTGAGGGAGCAGCTGCGTATGCATGTGCTGTCCTTAAACGGAGCTCCTACAGACGAAGAGCTCTATCAGCATTACCGCAGTCTTCCCGAAAGCGAGCAGGACAAGGACTGGCTGCCTTTCAACAGCATGCTGGAGCTTATAAAGAAATTCGACGGCCTTCGCATATACCAGCTGCAGGAGTGACTGTATCATCACCTTTAAAACCTATTTTACTGTTGATTTTAAGCCTGTAAAAACCTATAATTGATTTGTTGGCCAGCGTCCGGAAAACAACGCGGAGCCGGCCGGCAAATCTTAATTTTCAGGAGTAAAAATCATGCAATTAGTATCTGCAAAAGAAATGCTTCAGAAGGCACAAAAGGAGCATTACGCAGTAGGTCATTTCAATCTTAACAACATGGAGAGCATACGCGCTTTCCTGCTTGCAGCGCAGGAGACCAGCTCTCCTATTATATTGGGCGTTTCCGGCGGAACCGCTAAGTACATGGGCGGATACCGCACTATCACCGATACCGTTACCGGTTTCATGAACTTCCTTGGAATCACTGTTCCTGTAGCTCTGCACGTAGACCACGGTACCTACGAGCAGGCACTGGACGCTATCGAGAACGGATTCAGCTCCGTAATGTTCGATGGTTCCAAGTACCCCATAGCCGAAAACATAGAAAAGACAAAGGAAGTCGTAAGACTTGCACACGCAAAGGGCATTTCTGTTGAGGCAGAAGTAGGCGCCATAGGCGGAGAAGAAGACGGAGTAATAGCAGAAGGCGAATGCGCAGATCCTCTCGAGTGCGAAAGGATAGCATCCCTTGGCATAGACTTCCTTGCTGCCGGCATAGGCAACATCCACGGCAAGTACCCCGCAAACTGGAAGGGCCTAAACTTCAACGTTCTTGCAGCCATCAGGGCTAAGACCGGAGATCTTCCTCTGGTGCTCCACGGAGGATCCGGAATTCCTGCAGAGCAGGTAAAGAAGGCAATAAGCCTTGGCGTAAGCAAGGTAAACGTTAACACCGAATGCCAGGTTGCAAACTGCGAGGCAGTAAAGCAGTACTTTGCTGAGGGCAAGGACCTTCTCAGCAAGGGATTCACACAAAGAGCAATGCTCGCTTCCGGCCTTGAGGCTCAGAAGAGAGTTTGCATAGAGAAGATGGAGATGTTCGGAAGCCTTGGTAAGGCATAGAGGAGAATCAGGTATGACAAAACAGCAGCTGATCGATAAGGCTCGCCAGATACGTCTGGATGCTGTCGAGATGATAGCAAAAGCCGGTTCAGGGCACCCGGGTGGATCGCTTTCCGAAGCGGACGTTCTGGTTGCGCTGTACTATTCTAAAATGAGGCTCTACGAAGATCCTCACGATGAGAGAAGGGACCGTTTCGTACTTTCCAAGGGACACGCAAACCCGCCTCTTTACGCTATTCTTGCGGACAAGGGCTACGTGCCCAAAGAGGAGATGCAGTACTTAAGGCGCCTCCATCACCCGTTCCAGGGACACCCGGAAAGCAACAAGTGCCCCGGAATAGATGTCTCCACAGGATCTTTGGGTCAGGGCGTTTCCGCTGCTGTAGGTATGGCTCTGGGCTTCAAGCTCAAGAAGAAGGACAACCTTGTATTCGCCATTCTCGGAGACGGAGAAATAGACGAGGGCATATGCTGGGAAGCTTTCATGGCAGCAGCTCACTACAAGCTGGATAACCTCACCGTTATCATAGACAAGAACAGGCTGCAGCTGGACGGCACCACAGACCAGATAATGGGCCACAGGGATCTTAAGGCCAAGATGGAGGCTTTCGGCTTCTTGGTAGACGTTATAGACGGCCACGATTTCGACCAGATCCTTCCCGCACTGGACAACAGGGCAGAGGGCAAGCCGCACTGCATAATAGCCAATACCATCAAGGGCAAGGGCGTTTCCTACATGGAAGACAGCCTCGACTGGCACGGCAAGGCTCCTAACGCTGAGCAGCTCGAAATAGCACGCAGGGAACTCGGAGGTAAATAATATGGCAGACGTTGTAAAAAAGGCGACACGCCACGGATACAGTGAGGGCCTTGTGGAGCTTGCAAAAGACCACGAAGACGTAGTAGTCCTG
>CADALS010000140.1 GCA_902788795.1 uncultured Eubacteriales bacterium
CTTCCTTTACGAACTCAGTCCTTGAAAGCTCGTAGCCGTTTTCTTTGCCGAAAGGCTCCATCCATTCGGCTATGTATTCTGCAATTTTCTTCTTAGCCATGATTTTTTCAATAAAGAAGAGTGAGGCTTGGCCTCACTCTTGAAATAACGAACGTATATATATTATCACAAATATCCAATTAATCAAGATATTTTTTTTGTTAATTGGGTAGCAGAAACAAGGGACGGTTCTTAATCCTCTTTTTGGGAAAGTCTACCAAAAAGAGGATTAAGAACCGTCCCTTGTTTCTGCCAAATTCGCATCATTTAGATGACATCTTCTGCCTTAAGGGCATCCATCTCTTCCTGGGTGTATCCAAGGAGCTGCTTGTAAACGCGGTCGTTGTCGTTGCCAAGATCAGGCGCCGGCTCGACCTGTACAGGAGAAGCAGAAAGCCTGATGGCTGTGGACGGGATCGTTACCTCTCCGAGGCCCGGCTGCACCATCTTCTGCAGGAACCTGGTCTCGTAAAGATCGTCAGCCTTAAGGAAGTCCATTATGCCCATAACAGCTCCGGTAGGCAGTTTAGCCCTGCAGAGTATGTCCATAACTTCTTTCTTGTCGTGCTGGGAAGTCCACTCGTTAACGATCTTGTTTACTTCTTCCTCGTTCTTGAGCCTTGTAACACCGTCCTTGAACCTGGGATCTTCGAACGCATCAGGTCTTCCGATGGCATCGGTGAAGTTCTTCCACTGCCACTGACCTGGAGCATCTCTTACCATCAGGAAGACCCAGTTGTCAGAATCCCCTTCATAAGAAGGCTTGCACTCAAACATGCCGCGCGGTGCCTGCTCTCCGGCAAGTGTCATGGCTGCGCCTCTCTTGACAACCCTGTTCTGGATAGCAAAGGTGGAGCGTGCGTAGTCCATTATAACTTCCTGCATATTGACTCTTACGTGCTGTCCTACACCTGTCTGAGACCTGTGATACAACGCTGTAACAATGCCTGCATAAGTGAACATTCCGGAAGGAGCATCGCCCAGAGCTACGTTGCTTATGATAGGCTGGCCGCCCTTAAGTCCGGTCTGTGCAGCAACGCCGCCAGTAGCCTGGATAGGGCCATCCATAGCAGGATAAGTCGCGAAAGGAGACTTGTCGTTATATCCCTTGATCTGAGCGAAGATTATGCGAGGGTTGATTTCGTGTATCTTTTCCCAGGGGAATCCGAGCTTTTCTATGGTTCCGGGAGCATAGTTCTCTACGATAACATCGGAGATCTTGATAAGCTCTGTCAGTATCTGTTTGCCCTTTTCTGTTTTAAGATTGAGTGTTATAGACTTTTTGTTGCAGTGCTGAATAGCCCATTTAAGGTTGACATCACCCTGTTTGTAAGGTCCGTTGTCATTCCTGCCCTGCTCTCCGATATGCGGACGCTCTACTTTTATGACTTCGGCGCCGAACATACCAAGTTCTGATGTACAGAACGGTCCGGAGAGGAACTGTGTAAGGTCAAGTACTCTTACGCCAGATAAAGCTTTGCTTTCCATGTGATACCTCCTATATTCTTGCGATACCTTCTTTTCTTGCAGCATCTGCAACTGCCGTTGCTACTGCGTCTTTAACTCTATCATCGAATGGAGCTGGGATTATATAATCTGCGCTGAGCTCATCGTCGGAGATGAGTCCGGCAAGCGCGTGAGAAGCAGCTATCTTCATGCCTTCGGAGATCTGGCTTGCTCTTACGTCCAGAGCTCCTCTGAAAATGCCGGGGAACGCAAGGACATTGTTGATCTGATTCGGGAAATCTGATCTGCCTGTTGCTATCACAGCTGCTCCGGCAGCTTTCGCATCATCCGGCCAGATCTCCGGATCTGGATTAGCGCAGGCGAAGATTATAGGATCTTTTGCCATGGTCTTAACCATTTCCGAAGTCAGCGTGCCAGGCGCAGAAACACCGATAAACACATCAGCTCCCTTTATGACATCAGCGATACTGCCTTTTTCAATGCCTCTGTTTGTGATCTTTGCCATCTCTTCTTTGACAGGATTCATTCCTTCCTGGCGGCCTTCCCAGATAGCGCCTTTGCGGTCGCAAAGGATGACATTCTTAAGACCTGCGCTAATGAGCAGCTTGCAAATAGCTATAGCTGCAGCTCCGGCCCCGCTCATAACTATCTTTATCTCGTCCATTTTCTTTCCGACGACTTTCAGCGCATTGATGAGTCCAGCCAATGTTATAACAGCTGTTCCGTGCTGATCATCGTGGAAGATAGGAATACTACAGCGTTCCTTGAGCTTTCTTTCTATCTCAAAGCATCTGGGCGCGGAAATGTCCTCAAGGTTAACTCCGCCAAAGCTGCCCTCGAGCAGAGCAACAGTATTTACTATATCGTCTACATCTTTGCTCTTGATACAAAGAGGAATGGCGTCAACATCACCGAAAGCCTTGAACAGCACGCACTTTCCTTCCATAACAGGCATACCGGCCTCAGGACCAATATCTCCAAGCCCGAGCACTGCCGTTCCGTCTGTTACTACAGCAACAGTGTTCCAGCGCCTTGTGAGTTCATAGGAAAGATCTGGATCTTTCTGGATCTCAAGGCAGGGCTGTGCAACACCCGGAGTATAAGCCAGGGAAAGCGCTTCCTTTGATTTGACCTCAGCTCTGGCTTTTATCTCAAGTTTGCCCCTGAGTTCCTTATGCATTTCAAGTGATCTTCTTGCTGTTTCTGTCATTTTGTTCCTCCTGTATGCCTTATACCATTTCTTCCGGATGGAAGACTTCATCGAATTTTTCCTCTGTAAGGAAGCCAAGCTTTACGCACGCCTCCTTTAAGCTTATGTTTTCTTTATATGCCAGTTTTGCCGTTTTTGAAGCGTTTTCGTAGCCTATATAGGGGTTTAGCGCAGTAACAAGCATCAAAGAGCTGTACAGATTATCTCTGCATTTTTCTTTGTTTGCTATAATGCCGCTGACGCAGTTTTCATTGAATGAACGCATAGCATCTGCAAGGAGCCTTGCAGACTGCAGGAAATTGTACGCTATGACCGGCATGAACACGTTGAGCTCGAAATTCCCCTGGCTTGCCGCAAAACCGATCGCCGCGTCATTTCCCATTACCTGCACAGCCACCATGGTTACAGCTTCACACTGCGTCGGATTTACCTTCCCCGGCATTATCGATGATCCCGGTTCGTTCTCTGGTATCCGGATCTCTCCAAGGCCGTTTCTAGGACCGCTCGCCAGCCACCTGACATCGTTGGCTATCTTCATCAGATCCGCTGCAAGTGCCTTAAGCGCTCCGTGAGCAAAGACTATCTCGTCCTTGCTTGTCAGCGAGTGGAATTTGTTCTGGGAAGTAATGAAGTCCTTGCCTGTAAGTTCGGACAGAGCCGCTGCAACGCCTTCTGCAAAGCCTTTAGGAGCGTTGAGCCCTGTGCCTACCGCAGTTCCGCCAAGAGCAAGCTCTTTGAGGGGCGCGAGCGCCAGGTCTATCATCTTAAGATCCTGCTCCAGGGAGAAGCGCCATCCGCTTATCTCCTGCCCGAGCGTTATAGGCACAGCGTCCTGCAGATGAGTCCTGCCGGACTTTACTACGTCCGCATTCTCCTCTTCCAGCCTCTTGAAAGTCTCGATAAGCTCTTTTGCTGCAGGCAGAAGCTGCTCTTCTATCTCCACGCTGCACGCTATATGCATTGCTGTAGGATATGTGTCATTGGAGCTTTGTGACATGTTCACGTGGTCGTTTGGATGCAGTATCTTGCTTCCTGCTATCTCGTTGCCCCTGTTGGCAATGACCTCGTTAACGTTCATGTTGGACTGAGTTCCTGAACCGGTCTGCCATACGACCAGCGGGAAGTTATCATCCAGCTTGCCTGAAATAACCTCGTCAGCAGCCTTGCTGATAGCCGAAAGCTTATCGTCATCCAGCCTGCCGAGCCTGTTATTGGCTATAGCAGCTGCTTTTTTAAGATATCCGAAAGCGTGGACTATCTCCAGCGGCATCTTCTCCGTGCCTATCTTGAAATTCTGAAAGCTTCTCTGAGTCTGCGCTGCCCAGTACCTGTCAGCAGGCACCTGCATCTCGCCCATCGAATCGTGTTCTATGCGGTATTCCATATTCTTTCCTTTAGCTAATAACTACATCGTCGCCGTCCCAGGAGAACTTGGCGTTAAGACCTGCATCTTCAGTTATCTTACGAATGTAATCCAGTATCCTGTTTCCTGTCTCGGTGTTTCCGTGTACATAAGGCACTCCGCTCTTTTCCACGAGCATCGGCACCAGTCTGTACGATACGACCTTTTTATTTTCTATCACAAGTTTGGCTACCATGCAATAGACAGAATTCTTAAGGAAAGGATAAGTTGGGTATTCGGGGTCCGGAGTAAAGCCGAAACGCTTCTCCCTCTTAGCAGCCCATTCCGTGTAGTTCATGTCAGCGGTGTTGGATACGTTGCCTTTGAACTTTGCAGACAGATAAGGTGCCCAGAAGACGAAGTTGTTCAGTCCGTGGAATATGGCCTTGCCTTTGTACATCTCTACGCCGTGCATTATATGCGAGTGGCTTGCTACGACTACATCAGCTCCGCTGTCTATGGCTACTCTTGAAAGCAGTCTTTCGTAGTTTGCGAGTATGGTCTCCTTGTGGACGTAGCCCATGTGGAAATACGCTATCAG
>CADALS010000141.1 GCA_902788795.1 uncultured Eubacteriales bacterium
CTGGCAAGCAGAATGGAAGAGAAGTACGCGTATTTTTCACCCTTCCCGTCACTTTCCGAATGAAATAAACTCATGCAGAAGACTTTTTTCATCATAATAATGATATCCATCACTTGGGGTATCACTTACTATCATTCCTGTACACCCTGCCTGTATTCCTGCGAAATAGTAAGGGCTATAATAATTATCTTCCTCGTTAGTACTAAATGTATGCGGAGTCAAATACTGTCTTGTACCATGAACAGTAGTTCCTCTTCGAATTGTAATTGTTACACTTCGATCACGCGTTGTAGCATTTCCACTATACGAACTGTGAACGAAATAAAAGCCAGCGGTAAAATCTACCGAAGCATAATAACAGTGAGAAGTTAATGTTCCTCCAGCTGGTATTGTATACTGAGTTCCGTTTACATATAACTGCCTACTCATCTCGTGAGTTTCAACTATTCTTCCATCAGCATCCCTGATTACAATATACTGTCCATTATCTTTGGAAAAACCATACCCACTATTATTAACTGTACCTCCCTCCTCATTTGTTGCATATACTCCAGCAAAAGAAAGGGATACAACAGCCACTAATAATACTGCTATAACTCGAATCATTCTCTTCATTTGATTTTCCTCTCTAAACTAACTATTTAACTATCCTGATCAAAACTGCGGGTCCTGCTGTTATACCGCTGGTGCCAGCATACCCTATAACATTGCCTACAGAGATAGCATCTCCTTCTTTAGCGGCAAGCTCACTGAAATGTCCATATTTCCATGTCAGACCGTCATTATCGACTATTGTGACACAATTCCCGTACGGTGACTCAAATCTGGAGCTTACCACTGTTCCTTGACATACAGCATATACAGGTTCACCATAGACTGCGTTTTTTCTGTATACGCCATCACGCAATACAGTTTCTCTAACACCATGTAAAGAAGACTGATCTTCTTCCGATCTGATCTCTTCATGATGCGGGGCTTCATTTACATGATATTTTTCTATGACCGCTACTTGCGATGGCTGCAGTTCTTCAGGATCACCGTCATCTATCACCTCTGTAATGTTTCCGTCTGCGTCTTGTATAATTGTCTGAGAAGCGCCGACGAGCCCTCCGTCATCAAGACCCATACTGGCTCCGGAGGCACTGCTCGGCATCAGAAAAAACACAAACGCAATACAGGAAACTGCAAAAGCTGCTATGACAACAATACTGATCTTTTTGCGATCCATTATCCTTTCTATCCTCCTCTTTACGCCAACGCTCCCAAAAGAAAGCATATTAATACCAACTAGAGAAGATATTTTACTGGAGTCCAGGAGTGTTTGAACATAGTTCGCTGTATACGCCGAATCTTGTCCACTGACTGTTCGCTCATCACAAGCCATCTCCAGATCTTCGCTAAAAAGACGGTAGGCAATATGACACAATGGATTGAACCAATGAACAGCAAGCGCAGCATAAAACAGCAGTTTAATAAGATTATGACCACATCTGATATGAGTCTTTTCGTGATCGATAATGTATTTTCTCTGCCATGGTACGACCGCTGCAGGAACATAGATCTTTGGCTTGAAGATGCCAAGAACAAACGACGAGCTGATTGCTGGTGATAAATAAACATTATCGTTGCAGCATTCAGCACCTCTTACTGCCTTTCTGAGTTTAGCGGTTTTTATCCCAGATGCTGCAAAGACAACTGCTACACCACTGGCCCAAACGAAACAGAGCAGATCGCTGTACCCTCGTATTGATGAGCCCTGAGCTATACTCTCTTTTCCGTTATCGGCACCGTTTGTCAGATCCTCTGTCCCTGAAAACAGATCATTTCTGGCTGAAACATCCTCTGATCCGTTTTCGATACCGAACAGATCACCGGGGACAGGACTCATAGGATTCGTTATTGATAATGGACAAATAAGCCTGATCATAACCAGGATCCACAGCAAAATCAGAGCCCTTCTCGGTATCCTCGCAAACAAGACCCTTATCAGTATCACAGCAAGAATCAAAATGCTCCCGCCAAGACTCATATTCAGGATCTTGGCAAAGACAGGGTTCATAGACCGTTCTCCTTCCTGTATTTGTCTATCATTGCCTGGATCTCATTAATATCTGCTTCGGAGAGCGAATTCTGCTCAGTAAAGGCTGCTATGAAGGCAGGAAGCGAACCTTTATAGGAATCTTCTATGATCTGTCCGCTCTTTGCTGAATAGAATTCCCTGCGGGACACCAGCGAAGATACTATGCCGTCCTTGTTTTGCAGAATACCCTTTTCGCATAATTTGCGCAGGACTGTATAGGTCGTGGGGCGTTTCCACTTCAGTTCCTTTTCGCATACTTTTGCCAGATCTCCGGAAGCAATGGGTTCATGTTCCCAGACGATATCTGCAAAACGCTCTTGCAAAGCACCAAGTTCAAAGTCTTTCACTATATTGGACTCCTTTCTGTTTATCCGGATAAACATCGTGATTAGTTTATCACGATAAACAGACCTTGTCAAGACCACTTAACTGTTGTCCGTTCCTACGCACTCAGGTACGGTTCTCAGGTTTATGTGCAAAAGGGACGGTTCTTTTTACACATTTTCAACATAGGGGACGGTTCTCTGTGCTGATCTCAGCAAAGGGGACGGTCCTCTTTATATTTTAAATATGCAGCCGGTGGGGCCGTTCATGCGTTTTCGAAGCGCTTGCGGAGCGGTAGAAAAGACTTTCTGTGCTGACTTTCACAGCGAGCGCGGATGCGGTACGCAGCGAGCTGATGAAAGTCCCGGAAAGGCTTAGCGTGAAGCCGCGCAGCGGGCTGAAGAAAGCGCATGAGCCCCGGATCCGGCTGCTTTACACCAAACAGTGATTGGAACAATTTCTCAGAGTAATAAAAGAGGACTGTCCCCTATGCGTTTCCCAGCATAGAGAACCGTCCCCTATGTTATTGAATGTGTAAAAGAACCGTCCCTATTTCACGTTTTTGCTTAGTTGCCGGTGGCGGGGAGCACCTCCTGGCGGGTGGCGCCGCACCTTGTGCAAGTGTAGGTTATGACGCCGGGCGCATCCGCTGTAGGCGCCGGATTGACAACGCCTTCGTCCCAGCTGTGGCCGAGCGCCGGAAGCTCCTCTATGCGGGTCTCGCCGCAGGCGCTGCAGCTAAGGGTGTTAGAACCAGCCGCCGTGCAGGTGGCATCAGTGTGGGCTGCAACGCTGAAACTGTGGCCTGTTGCAGCAACAGTACGCTCCTCCACGTGTCCGCAGACCGTGCAGGTGAGCGTGTCCGTTCCGTCCGCCGTGCATGTTGCGGGAACCGTGTGAGCCGTATTGAAAACATGTTCATTAGTTATATCCGTAGCGTGCCCCTGCTCCAGCAGCTCGCCGCAGTCCCTGCAGTAGATGTCTCCGCTGTAGCCTGGATCCTTGCAGGTAGCCGCAACTTCGTTGCGCACCACGGTGTTCCTGTGCGCAATAGCCGCAATTCGCCTGGATGCCCTTACCGTCTGGCCGCAGACCTTGCAGATCTTGCTGCGCACGCCCGCGGAATGGTCGGTGGGCGCGGTGATGGTCTCCCAGCAGTACAGATCCCCGGAGTAGCCCTGCTCCGTGCAGGTGGAGTCCTTCTGGCCCCTCAGCTCCGTGTGGACATGGTCTGTTGTCTTTGGGATGACCTGGCCCTCCTCAAAGACCTCGCCGCAGACAACGCAGACAAGATCTCCGGTGTAGCCATCGTCCTTGCAGGTAGCCTCCGCCACATTCACGAGCTCCAGCTTGTGACCCGTCGCCGGTATAAGCTCGTTGCTGAAGATGCGCGCTCCGCAGACCTCGCAGACTCCGGTGCCTGTTTGGCCGTCCTCCGTGCAGGTGGCTGCCACAGCACCCGTTACCTCCACCTTGTGACCCGTGGTCGGTATAACATCGCCCTTCCTGACTACCGCGCCGCAAAGGTTGCAGATCTCGTCTCCGCTGTAGCCGGGCTCGCTGCAGGTAGCCTCCGCAGCGCCCTCCACGTGCACTCCAATGTGGGGGCACAGAGCGCAGCCGCTCAGCAGCCCCGCCAGCATTATTATGGTTATAATTAAACAAATAGATCTTTTCATTTGAATGCTCTCTGATGTCAAAACTATATAGTATATTATATCTCCGACCATACCCGTAAATCAATGATGTTTTATTCACGGCAAATGGTCCGGCCGTGTTGACATTTTTGCATCAAATCAATATACTGTATCTAATATAGTATAATGGTGCAATATATGGGTATTGAAGAGAGAAAAGCAAAAAGAGAAGCGCGCCGCAAAAACGGTCCTGTAAAAAGGTTTTTCAAGGGCTTTTTTGCGGTGTTTTTTACGCTCCTGGCCGCAGTCCTTATCTTTGCGGTAGGCGCTATCTACATCGTGGAAAGAGGCCCGTCGCCGGAGCTTAGGGACATTTTCGTCCTCTCCGTGCAGCAGTCCTCCGCGGCCAAGCCGCTCGCCAGGCTGTTCCTTTCCGAGGAGCAGGTCCAGAAGATCCTGGACGACAACACCGCCAAGGACGACGATCTCACCACAGACACCGGTCTTGTAAATATAGACCCGGAGCAGAACAAGACCACCGAAGAAGACATTGTTGTTGAGGACGTCTACGGCCCCACCTACCGCGGCAAGATGATGATAGTAAAGGATCCGTCCAGGGTCTACGTCTACACCCTGCCCACCTACGGCGGCAGCTACGGCGTCAGGGTCAAGGAAATGGTAGCCTCCGAGGGCGCCGTGGCAGGCATCAACGGCGGCGGATTTTACGATGCAGGCGGCATGGGCAACGGCACCATACCCCTTGGCATAGTAATGTCCCGCGGCCAGTGGCGCAACGGCAACAAAGCCAGCAGGTTCAAGCTCATAGGCTTCGACAGCGAGAACCACCTGATAGTAGGCAACATGACCGGCTACGAGGCCATAAACATGGGCATGCGCGATGCTATCGAATGGGGCCCGGCCTTGATAGTAAACGGCGAGCCCGTAGACGTTGGAAACAGCGGCGGACTCAACCCGCGTTCGGCTATAGGCCAGCGCGCGGACGGCGCTGTGCTGCTGCTTGTGATCGACGGACGCCAGCCCAGCAGTATGGGTGCAACCTACCTGGACCTTATAGGGATAATGCAGAACTACGGCGCTGTTAACGCGGCCAACCTGGACGGCGGAAACAGCAGCTCCATGGTCTACAACGGCGAGATAATAACCCACCCGTCTTCGCTCAACGGCGAGCGCGGCATTCCTACGGCAATACTTGTGGAGGCGCGCTGATGGCTGGATCCAAACACTCAAAAAAGCGCGTGCGCGTTGTAAAACCGGGAAGATTCCTCTATTTCCTGCTGGTAGTGGTGCTGATCGGCGCCATGACCTACGGCCTTAAGTACCTCTGGGACGCCTGCGCGCACTACCAGGCAAACAGCGCCCATACCGTGCTGGACAAGGCCGTTGCGGACCTTACGGCTCAGACCGGCCTGGACGTAAGCTACAGCCCTGTCCCCACCGTGGATGCCAACGGAGACAGCGTCTACATCCTTAAGGACGGCAAGACCCCTATAGGCAAAGCCACCCTTGGCATAAAGGAGCGCGGCATACTGAACCTGGCTCTCTACGAGCTTAAAAAGACCGAGGGCACCAGGACCTTCGAGCTCTGCGCCCCGGAAGGCGTGCGCGTGTCCGTGGACGGAACGCCTGTGGAGCCTGTGCAGACCATGGATTACTTTGGCACGGACTACCTTAAAAACTTCAGCGATGACCGCAAGCCTCCCGTTTTCTACCGCTACGAAGTTGGCGGCCTGTTTACGGAGGACCAGATAGCTATCGACTGCGAAAGCAACAGGCTCACAGAATCCAGGCAGCTGAAGGGCAAGCGCTTCATAGAAAAGCGCTTCGACGATGCTACCGCGGCCGAGATCAGCGAGCGCGCCCGCTACATTTCCCAGCTGTATTCGAACTACATCAGTCTGGACACCAAGTGGGCCAACCTGAGGTCTAACATCATGGCGGATTCCGGGCTGCTCTACACCATCCCCAGCCTGGAGGTCAAATGGTACAACAAGCACACCAGCTGGGACATAGAGAACGTTAAGGCGTCCGAGCCGCTGTGCCTCAGCGATAACTACGCGCTGGTGTACATCTCCTACGACTACATAATCTACCGCGGCACCGCGCGCAGCGACATCCCCACAGAGCTTGCGCTCTACCTGCACAAGGATTCAGACAGCGTCTGGCGCCTGGCCGAACTCAACACCAACCTCTACTACAACTTCGAAATGAAATAGCACTCGGGGACGGTTCTCAGGTGCCGGCACACAGGGACGGTTCTCAGGTGCCAACTTCACAATTAATTAAGACGTTCATGGCTTACTGAACGTCTTTTTGTTTAGATATTTCAAGCCGGCCCGTATTGACATAAATTGACATTTTAAGTATAATATTCCATGCCGACCTGATAGGAGTTTACATATGCCAAGAACAGCCAGAATTAAAAATGAAACCAGCTACTATCATATTATGCTAAGGGCAATCAACCGCCAGAGTATTTTTGAGGACCCCAAAGACAAGCTTAAATTCCTCGATATCCTGGCAGATTATAAAACTCAGCTCGATTTTGAGCTGCTCGCCTATTGTATTATGGATAATCACGTACATCTGGTCATCCACGTAAATAAAGCCCCGCTTGATGTGATATTCAGAAAGATCAACACATCATTTGCTTCTGATTTCAATAAAAGGCATGAACGGTGCGGTCATTTGTTTCAGGATCGTTACAAAAGCGAGCCCATAACTACAGAGATGCAGCTTCTCAGGACCATTCGCTATGTACATTTCAACCCCATCAAAGCTGGCTTATGTGCAGCCCCTGATGACTACGGCTTCAGCAGTTACAAGGACTACATTTACTGCAAAAGCAACAAATTGTGTGATAAAGATGCCGTCATCAAAATGATGGGCGGCATTGACAGTTTCATTGCCTTTCACGAAAAAACCGATGATAACGAATACATGGATATAAAGGATTCCCCGAAGTATCTGCTTCGTGATGAAGAGGCACGAGCCATTCTGAACCAAGTTTGTGAAAACGCCCAAGTGGATTCACTTCTCGGCACAAAAAGAAGCAAGCGTGACCCCTTGATCCGCGAATTAAGAAAAAAACACCTGTCAATCAGACAAATAAGCCGATTGACAGGTCTAAGTCTTGATATTGTTAAAAAGGCTTCAACAGGTGGCGGTCAATGACCGCGCTATGTGAAGTTGGCACCAGAGAACCGTCCCCGTGTGCCGGCACCAGAGAACCGTCCCCGAGTGCTATACCACGCCGTGGGCGAGCATTGCGGTGGCGACCTTCTCGAAGCCTGCGATGTTTGCGCCTGCTACGAGGTTGCCCTCCATGCCGTACTTCTTGGCTGCATCGTAGGAGTTGTGGAAGATGTTGACCATGATATCGTGCAGCTTGGCATCAACTTCGTCGAAGGTCCAGCTGTAGCGCATGGAGTTCTGGCTCATCTCCAGAGCGGAAGTAGCAACGCCACCTGCGTTGGAAGCCTTAGCCGGTCCGTACAGGATGCCTGCAGCCTGGTAAACTGCAATAGCTTCCGGAGTGCTGGGCATGTTAGCGCCCTCAGCAACTGCCATAACGCCGTTAGCAACGAGCTTCTTTGCGGATTCCTCGTTGATCTCGTTCTGGGTAGCGCAGGGCAGAGCAATGTCGCACTTGATGCCCCAGATGCCGCTGCAGCCCTCGGTGTAAACAGCGCCGGGAACGCGTGCTGCGTACTCCTTGATGCGGCCTCTCTCCACCTCTTTGATCTGCTTGATCACATCCAGCTGGATGCCGTTGGGATCGTGGATATATCCGTTGGAATCGCACATGGCGACCACCTTTGCTCCCAGCTGCTGGCACTTCTCAACCGCGTACATGGCCACGTTTCCGGATCCGGTCACAATGACGGTCTTTCCAGCGATGCTGTTTCCGGTGGCCTTGCAGATCTGGTCCACCATGTAGCCGATTCCGTAGCTGGTCGCTTCATTTCTCACCAGGGAGCCGCCGAAGACCGGGCCCTTGCCGCTC
>CADALS010000142.1 GCA_902788795.1 uncultured Eubacteriales bacterium
CATCTGGCGCATCCTGGAGAACTACATCAGGGACAAGGAGATCAAGCTCGGCTACCAGCACGTGCTCACCCCGTGCGTTGGCACCGTCCAGCTCTACAAGACCTCCGGCCACTGGGATCACTACAAGGAAAACATGTTCCCGGCAATGCAGGTAGACGAGGAGACCTACGTTCTCCGTCCCATGAACTGCCCGCACCATATGCGCATATACGCTAACCAGCCGCACTCCTACCGCAACCTGCCGGTACGCATAGGAGAGATCGCTCACGACTTCAGATACGAGGCTTCCGGAGCTCTCAAGGGAATCGAAAGAGGCCGCCACTTCTGCCAGAACGACGCTCACCTGTTCGTAACTCCGGAGCAGATCAAGGACGAGTTCAAGAGGGTAGTCGACCTCATCTTCGACACCTACAAGGACTTCGGCATCACCGACTACCGCATGGTGCTCTCCCTTAGGGATCCTGCGGACAAGGTCAAGTATCACGACGACGACGAAATGTGGAACACAGCCGAGAACGCCCTTCGCGAAGTTCTCAACGAGCTCGGTCTGGACTACACAGAAGAGATAGGCGAGGCAGCCTTCTACGGCCCCAAGCTGGACGTTAACGTAAAGCCCGCAGTTGGCGCAGAGTACACGCTCTCCACCTGCCAGCTGGATTTCTGCCTGCCGCAGAAGTTCAACCTGGTCTACATGGACAAGGACAGCGTAGAGCGCACCCCGGTAGTCATCCACAGAGCCATCCTTGGCTCCCTGGACCGCTTCATGGCTTACCTCATAGAGGAGACCATGGGCGCATTCCCCACCTGGCTTGCCCCGGTGCAGGTAAAGATACTGCCCGTTACAGACAGAGCCTGCGAGTACGCAACTCAGATCTGGAAGAAGCTGGAGTCCCTTGGCTACCGCGTAGAGGTAGACAGCCGCAACGAGAAGACCGGACGCAAGATCCGCGACGCTCAGATGGAGAAGGTCCCCTACATGATCGTAGTCGGAGACAGGGATATGGAAGCCGGAACACTTGCTCCGCGCCACCGCTCCGAAGGAGACCTCGGAACCATGGATCTGGACAGCTTCCTGGCCATACTCAAGGACGATGTAGACAACAAGAAGAGGAAGTAGAAAACAGGGCGCTCAGCTCTGCAAACTGCTTTTAAAATCAACGATTCCGGGCGGCCCGCCAAAAGGGCCGCCTTTTGTCATATACTTGAAAAACTATACTATATGAGTTATAATAATCGAATAGCACCGAAGGTGCCTGTATTTTGTTGTGTAAAAGTTCGGTCTAACTGAAAAATGAGTAAAAAAGCTAGTTTACATCATGGGTACGCCATAAAATGGCTCCTTGTATTATATGATCTTGTCATCTACGCGGTAACGGGTTTCTTCCTGCTTTTCGTGTACGAGGGCCCGGAAGTTATAAGCTCTGCAGATAAGGTGCTGCAGACAGCCCTGGCGTTCGGCCTGGCCTTTGCAAGCCGCCTTCTGTTCAGCGTCTACAAGCAGGTATGGCGCTACGGCGGCATTCAGTGCTATCTGCGGATGATGTGCGCAGACGCCGCTGCATTCCTGGTGAACCTTGCCATAAGGCAGGTAATGCCCTTCGAGAGGATAACCATATCCAGCCTTATCTCCCTGTACTGCATAGCTCTGCTGTTCTCCCTGGCTATCAGGATGCTCTACAGGTATGCGTACAAGTTCGGCAATCAGAACAACAGCATGGGAAGGTTCCTTCGCTGGCTGCTCCTGGTGTTCTCCGGAAGCAGGGTAACAGCGGACCTTACCGGCGGCACCAACAGGATCAAAATAGCCATAGTGGGCGCCGGCCGCATAGGGGCAAGCCTTGCAACAGACCTTATAGGAAACCCCAACGCCGCATATACGCCGCGCTGCTTTATAGACAACAACGAGGGCAAGATAGGCAAGGAGATCTTCGGCATCCCCGTGATCTCTAACGCAGACGCCACCCAGGCCCTGCTTTCGCGCCACGAGATCCAGGAGGTAGTCATAGCTATCCCCGGAATGGCCACGGAGGAAAAGAAAGTCCTCTACGATCACTATAAAAACATGGGCTTTAAGGTGAAGGTCTACGACTATCCCACCATGCGTTCCCCGGGCAGCAAGATGCAGCTGCGCGAATTCGATATAGACGAGCTCCTTTTCAGGCGCGAGGTCATCGTAACAGACGAAAAGACCAAGGCCTTCTACAAAGGCAAGGTGGTCCTTATAACCGGAGGCGGCGGATCTATAGGATCTGAGCTCTGCAGGCAGGTAGCCTCCATGGAGCCAAAGAAGCTTATTATCCTGGACATCGGAGAAAACGGAGCCTACGAGGTGCAGCAGGAGCTCAAGTTCAGCTACCCTGCTCTGGACGTTCAGATAGAGATATTATCCATCTGCGACAGGCCCGCCCTGGAGAGGGTGTTTGCCAGCTACCGCCCGGATGTGGTGCTCCACGCCGCAGCGCACAAGCACGTGCCCCTTATGGAGCACAACTGCGTTGAAGCCGTCAAAAACAACGTTTTCGGCACCCTCAACGCGGTAGAAGTAAGCGAAAAATACGGAGCGGAGCGCTTCATGATGGTAAGCACGGACAAAGCCGTCAACCCCACCAATGTAATGGGCGCCACAAAGCGCATGTGCGAGATGATAGTCCGCAGCCACAGCGCAAAGAAGGGCAAGACATCCTTCAGCTCCACCCGTTTCGGAAACGTTCTGGGCTCCGCAGGCTCCGTAATCCCGCTCTTTAAAAAGCAGATAGCAGCAGGCGGCCCCATAACCATAACAGACAAGCGCATAATCAGGTATTTCATGACCATCCCGGAGGCTGCCAGCCTGGTGCTTCAGGCAGGCGCAATGGCCGGCAACGGAGAGCTCTTTGTACTGGACATGGGCAAGCCCGTAAAGATACTGGACCTTGCGGAAAACCTGATAAGGCTCAGCGGACTGGAGCCCTACAGGGACATAGACATAATCGAGACCGGTCTAAGGCCAGGCGAGAAGCTCTACGAAGAGCTCCTTGTAAAGGACGAGAGCCTGGGCAAGACGGACAGCGATCTGATCTTCATAGAAAAGGAAGACGCTCTCACCGCAGAGCAGATAGGCCAGAAGCTGGATATGCTCAGAAAGGCAGTGGAGGCAGGTACCAACGAGGAAGTCTGCAGCGCTTTAAGAGCCGCAGTACCCACCTTCATAAGCCCGGAAAAGGTAAACAGCAAGGCAGAACAGTCAGAAGAATTCAAAAGCACAAAGTAGTTTTAAGCATATAAGAGGAACAGCAAATGGCTAAGAAAAAGAATCACTTTGGTAAAATAGTAGCTTGCGGCGCAATACTTGCCGGAGCAGCAATATTCCTTGAAAGGCTGGCCACAGCTACAGAAGAGCCGGAGACCATAGACGAAGGCAACACCTATCTTCAGCAGGATCAGGACAAGGACGCGGAAGACGATCCTCAGCAAGCGCAGGCCGCAGAGCCAACGCTTTACGAAAGCCTCGGAAAAAGGGTAATAGACAAGACCCTTTCCTTCCTAGGCCTTGTTGCCCTGGCGCCGGTCTACGCAGCAATAGCCGTTGCGATAGAAATAGACGACCCCGGCACGGTAATGTTCAAGCAGAAGCGCGTAGGCAAGGACAAGCATTTCTTTGAGCTGCACAAGTTCCGCTCCATGAAGATGTCCACCCCGCACGATGTCCCGACCCACCAGCTGGAGGATCCGGATCAGTACATAACAAGGGTAGGAAAGTTCCTCCGCAGGACATCCCTGGACGAGCTTCCCCAGATCTGGGATATTTTCCGCGGCAAGATGAGCATCATAGGCCCAAGGCCGGCTCTTTGGAACCAGGAGGACCTTATTGCGGAAAGGGATAAGTACGGCGCCAACAATGTAAAGCCGGGCCTTACCGGCTGGGCTCAGATAAACGGCCGCGACGAGCTCGAGATCCCCGTGAAGGCAGGCCTGGACGGAGAGTACGTTTCCGAGCTGAAAAAGGGCGGCCTGGAGGCCTTCCTGTTCGATGTCCGCTGCTTTATGGGCACCATTTCTTCTGTTCTTAACGAGGAAGGTGTGGTGGAAGGCGGCACCGGAGAGCTCAAAAAGCGCGAGGGAGAACTGAATTGAAGAAAGTCCTTATAACAGGAGCAAATTCATATATAGGCACCAGTTTCGAGGCTTATGTGGCCGGAAAGTACGCCGAAAGCCTGTCTGTGGACACCATAGACATGCTGGACGGCAGCTGGAGGCAGGCCTCCTTTGCCGGATACGACATAGTCTTCCACGTTGCAGGCATAGCCCACGCAGACGTTGGCAACGTAAGCGAAGAGACCAAAAAGAAATACTACGCTGTAAACACGGACCTTGCCATAGAGACCGCAGAAAAGGCAAAGCGCGAGGGCGTAAAGCAGTTTGTTTTCATGTCTTCCGCAATAGTTTACGGAGACAGCGCCCCCTACAAAAGGGTCAAAATGATAACTGCAGACACTCAGCCAGCCCCATCCAATTTCTACGGAGACAGCAAGTGGCAGGCAGACAAAGGCATCAGAAAGCTCGCATCGGAAAGCTTTACCGTTACGGTGCTCAGGCCGCCAAAGCTCCCGTTCTTCCCGGACGTGCAGAACGAAAGGTCCATGCTCTACATAGAGAACCTCTGCGAATTCCTTGCTCAGGTAATGATACGCGGAGAAGGCGGCATATTCTGGCCGCAGAACGCTGAGTACACAAAGACCAGCAGCATGGTAAAGATGATAGCCGAGGCCAGGGGCAGAAATATAAAGCTCTCCAAAGCCTGGACCCCCGCCGTGGCTCTTGCTGCGCGCATGCCTGGCAAGATAGGGGACCTTGCCAACAAGGCTTTCGGCAACCTCAGCTACGATATGTCCATGAGCCGCTATGATTTCGACTACGCGCTCGTGGATCTTAAGACTTCAGTCGAGAGGACCGAGGGAAAATGAAGCATATCCTTGTGATATCCCAGTACTTTTGGCCGGAAAGCTTCCGCATAAACGACATGGCGGAGGAATGGGTCAAAAGAGGATATAAGGTAACGGTGCTCACCGGCATCCCGAACTATCCCGCGGGAAAGTTCTACCCCGGGTACTCCTGGAGCAAAAGGCGCCGCGAGACCAGAAACGGCATAGATATAATACGCTTACCCCTTATAGCAAGAGGGCACGGACCCATAGGCATGGTGCTCAACTACCTGTCGTTCTGGGCTTCCGGGTGGCTTTGGAACCGCACAAGCAAGGTGGACGCGGACCTGGTCTTCAGCTTCGAGGTCTCCCCAATGACCCAGGTGAAGATTGGCTGCGGCTACGCAAAAAAGCACAAAGTGCCGCACTTCGTCTACGTTCAGGACCTCTGGCCGGAAAACGTGGAGACCGTAACAGGCATACACAGCCGCCTGGTGATAGGCCCCATAGACCGCATGGTAGACAAGATCTACAGGCAGGCAGACAAGATATTCGTTACCAGCCCTTCGTTCGTAAAGGCGGTAACAGGAAGGCGCGTGCCGGTGGATCCCCAGAAGGTCATCTACTGGCCCCAATACGCGGAGGAGTTCTACAGGCCGCTGGAAAATCAGCCGGCGGAGCAGATCCCGGACGACGGTTCCTTTAAGATAGCCTTCACCGGCAACATAGGAACAGCGCAGGGCCTGGACGTTCTGCCTCAGGCAGCCGCGCTTTTAAAAAATGAAAACGTAAGATTCGTCATTGTAGGAGACGGAAGATATAAAGCAGAGTTCGAAAAGCACATAGACGAGCTTGGCGTAAGGGACAGATTCATAATGGTGCCCAGGGTGCCGGCGGAGCAAGTTCCGCAGATACTCAGCGCCTGCGATGCCGGGTTCATCAGCTTCAACAAGACCTCTTTGTGGGAGATGACCATTCCCGCCAAGCTGCAGTCTTACATGGCCTGCGGCAAAGCAATAATAGCGTCCGCATCCGGAGAGACAAAGCGCGTAATAGAAGAAGCGCGCTGCGGCATCTGCACGGAGATAGGAAACGCGGAAAAGCTTGCAGAAGGCATAAGATCCATGCTGGATCAGGATACCGCGGAGCTTGGCAGGCGGTCCAGAGAGTATTTCGAAGCTCACTTCGATAAAAAGATGCTCATGGACAAGATGGACAGCTATATACAAAGCGCGCCGGAAGGCAGAAAACAGTAACGGAGGACATCCATATGTCAGAATTCAACGGAGCAACACTATTGATAACTGGCGGAACAGGAAGCTTCGGCAACACCGTTCTTAAGCACTTTATCAACACAGATATAGGTCAGATACGCATATTCTCCAGGGACGAGAAAAAGCAGGACGACATGCGCCACGAGCTTCAGGCCAGGTACCCGGAAAGCGCCGGGAAGGTCAAGTTCTACGTAGGAGATGTCAGGGATCCCCAGTCCATAGCAGACGCGATGCCCGGAGTAGACTATATATTCCACGCGGCCGCGCTCAAGCAGGTGCCTTCCTGCGAGTTCTTCCCGATGCAGGCGGTAAAGACCAATATAGAAGGCACTGACAACATGCTCCATGCCGCAATAAACGCAGGAGTAAAGAGGGTGGTCTGCCTGTCCACGGACAAGGCCGCTTACCCCATAAACGCCATGGGCATATCCAAGGCCATGATGGAGCATGTAATATACGCTAACGCAAGGGTAGCCGCAGAGCGCGGAGGCACAGTTATCTGCTGCACACGCTACGGAAACGTAATGTGCTCCAGAGGCTCTGTTATACCCCTGTTCATAGACCAGATACGCGCAGGAAGCCCCATAACCATAACAGATCCCAATATGACAAGGTTCCTTATGAACCTGGACGAGGCTGTGGAGCTTGTGCGCTTTGCATTCAACCACGCCCAGCCCGGAGACCTGTTCATACAGAAAGCTGATGCCTGCACCATAGGAGATCTTGCCAAGGCTGTCCAGCAGCTGTTCGGCGATACAGGCACCAGCATCATAGGTACCCGCCACGGCGAAAAGCTCTACGAGACCCTTATGACCCGCGAGGAAAGGCTCCGCTCCGAGGATATGGGCGGATATTTCAGAGTTTCCGCGGACAACAGGGATCTCAACTACGACAAGTACTTTGTTAAAGGCAAGGTGCAGACCATGGCAGACGAGGCCTACACCAGCCACAACACAATAAGGCTGGATGTAGACGGCACCGTAAAGAAACTTCTTACTACGGACTATGTGCGCGAAGAGCTGGAAGGCATAAGGCATAACTAACTGAAAGGCGATCATGAAAATACTTGTGACCGGAGCCGCGGGTTTCGTAGGAAAGAATCTCGTAGAGAACCTTAAGAACATCCGCGATGGAAAAAACAGAACAAGGCCGAATATCAAGATAGACGCCATATACGAGTACGATATGGCAAACACTC
>CADALS010000143.1 GCA_902788795.1 uncultured Eubacteriales bacterium
ATGAAATAGGCATGAGCGACATACTTTTCGATATCCGCATTCATCGAGAGATACGCACCGATGCTGTTGGCGATTAAGATAATTCTGTCGTAGTTTGTTTTTAATTCGATAATTGCTTCATGTATTTCTTTTCCGGCATCCCACGGTGTATGCCCTTTATAATCAATGCCGATTACATCGCAGGAAGGAAGTAAAAGCTCATAATGCTCCGCTTCCTCTGCACTGCCGCCCTTACCGTGAATGTATATAATAACGTCCATTCTTTTCAACTTCTTTTCCGCTCCCCGCCGCCGCTGATGGCAGTGTGGGAGCCTTTTTATTGTTCTATCATTTCCAAAAGTTCTTTTACATACAGCTCAGGGTGATTGATGGAATATTCTCCATGATACAGGCCGTCCTTTATTTCAAGACGGCTTTCGGGTAACATCTCATGGAGAAGCTCTGCGGAGCGAATCATCTTTTTCTGTTCTTTTTCTCCAACAATAATGCGAACCTGAGCGCGGCTGTTTTGGATTCCCGGTTTTAATTTATATTCTGTATTCGCCTTCAGGAACGCGATCATGTTGCTTTTCGAGATTTTCGACGTGTCTCGATAATAGTCCTCAAACAAATCTTCACGAATACGAAGATATTGAAACTGCTTTTTTGCAAACCATTTCTTCTGAATCAGGCTATAGCTTGATGCAAAGGTCGGTCGGATCAAGGCATTTGTTATCTTGGAAGGGATAACGGACGCGCTTTCGATAATAGCGTATCGGCAGATATCCCCGCGCTGCGATAGCATCTCCGTCAATACCTGAGCGCCGAGTGACAGCCCTCCGATCAGCAGTACCGACCCGCCATACTCGCTGTCAATGAAAGAAATGATCCGGCTTGCGTTTTCCTCTATGCTGATAAAGTCATTGTCGCTGTCTGCATGACCATCAAGGATCGGAAATACTACATGGTAACGATCACCGAGCAATTCCACTTCTGCTCTGTAATTCCACCATGATAATCCGCCACCGTGAAGCAACATGATTATGTCTTTATTTTGTTTTCCATATTCCACTATTTTCATGCCTGCTTCAATCGTTTTTAGTTTTTGACATCTATCTCACAGCCACAACCTGCTGTTATCCAAATCACTAACTCAACCCTACCGCAAAAACATCTAAATCACTAACTCAACCCTCTGACATCTAAACCGCCTACTCAACCCTCCGAACAGAGCAGTTGATATGTTCTGTCAGAACGTTTTTTGCGGTTATTTTCGCCCTCCGGCGCTGACGGGAAAAAGCCAGAAAAGCCAGGAAATACGGCACTTTTTCAAACCTTATGTGTCTTTCCTTGACATCAATACTACCGTCTCGACGTGCAGTGTTCCGGGGAACATGTCCACCGGGGTCGCTTCTATGAGCCGGAAACTGCATTCGGGACGGCCCTGCTCGTCCACAGAAGCCGGGCTGCAGAGGATCTTAAGGTCTCTGGCCAGGGTTGCAGGATCGCAGGACACGTAGACCAGCCGCTCGGGAGCTATGCGCCGAATTGCCGAAAGCAGGCTCCTTGCGCAGCCGGCCCTTGGAGGATCCACAACTACCACATCCGCCTTTACGCCTTGCAGCTTGGTATCAATTACATCCTCTGCCTTGCCGCAGATGAATGTTGCGTTTACTATGCCGTTTATAACTGCATTGCGGTTGGCATCTATGACTGCAGGCTTTACGCTTTCAACGCCTATCACTCTGCTGCATCTGGAAGCCATTGAAAGCCCAATGCTGCCAGCGCCGCAGTAAAGGTCCAGAAGGCGCTCCTCTCCGGTGAGCGCAGCGTACTGCTGAGCTCTTGAATAAAGCAGGCTGCAGCATTCAGGGTCTACCTGGTAGAAGCTTAAGGGGCTGACTTCAGTTTTGAGTGTTCCAAGCTCTGTTATTATCTCATCGTGCAGGATGCGGCAGTCCGCGGTGGCGGTGCCATCGCTGTTTTCCGTAATATTCATTACGTTACCTTGCCTGTTTGTACGGACTGTAAGCCTCTTAAAGTACTTCTGGGTAGGCTTCAGCTCTTCGCGTTTTGCAAGGACGGCATCCTTTACCTTTTCATCCTGTATAAGGCAGTCGTCCACTTCAAGAAGATCGTGAGACCCTCTTTTAAGGTAGCCGACCCTGTTTCCCTGTATTGCAAACTCCGCCTTGTTGCGGTAGCGGAGCGGCATCTTCAGCTTTCCGCCCTCGTCCGCCCTGGCGATGTGCAGGATGTCCCGCAAAACGTAGTCTGTGCCGGCCTTAAAGCCTCCTATACGCTCCAGAGCGGATTCCACATGCTTTTGCTTTATCGCAAGCTGCGCCTCGTAGGAAAGGCCCATCAGGGGGCACCCGCCGCACTCAGCCTGGTATTTGCACGGAGCATCCACGCGGTCCGAAGACGGCTCGGTTATCCCAATAAGCCTTACATCGTTGGAACTGCGCTTTTTTCCCGCTTTCTCCGCAGGCAGCAGCTCTATTTCTGCCGTATCCCCTGGAAGAGTCCCCGGGACAAATACGACACGGCCTTCCTCTGTACGCCCTATTCCTTTTCCGTCTGAACTTATATCGCTTATCTTTACTAACATTTCTGCCTCTTTTTTATCACGTCTTGTCTATTTTTGTCTGATATGATAAAATAATTATTTGTATAACGAAAGGGGTTTGTTGATGAAGAGTAAAACTCAACAGTTTTTAACGCGCTTTGAAGCCATACTTCCAAGATACGCGTGGGTGCCGGTAGCTGCTGTAGTTGTCTACAACTGCCTGGTCTATTTTGTTACCAGCTGGGTGGTAGACATGTCCAGATGCCACACCATCTACACTCCGCTGGACCACCAGATCCCCTTCGTTCCGTTTTTCTCACTGTTTTACATCCTTGCTTTTGCACACTGGGCCGTAAGCTGGATGCTTATAGGCAGAGAGGATAAACAGTTCTGCTATCGCTATGCAAACGCCAATATTATTGCCAAGACGATATGCCTTGCAGTATTTATAGTATACCCTACCGTGATGCAAAGACCAAGTGTCGTTTCTAACGACATCTTCTCTTTCATCGTAAAAGTCATGTACTTTTTCGACGACAAAGCGGTAAACTGCCTGCCTTCCATACATGTTCTGGCAAGCTGGATGGCAATGAGAGCCGCTCTGCAAATGAAAAAGGTGCCGAAAGCGTACAAAATCGCAAGCATCGTCCTGTGCCTTGGCTGCATACTTGCTGTAGTATTCATAAAACAGCACTATGTACTGGACATCCCAGCTGGTATACTGGTAACTGAAATAGGCCTGTTTGCCACAAGAAAGGCTAAGAATGAACGATTCCTTTGGCTCCGCTAAGGATGCCAAAAGCAAAGTTATATGGGCTCTGCTGTCCTTTGTAATAGCGGGGCTTTCGATATTCGCCGTAACCAGGGCTGTAGACGGCTTCTCTTTTGATGTTGTAAGAAAACTGATCGCTGGTGCCCATCCTCTGTGGCTTGGCGCTGCTGTGCTGGCCATGCTGGGCTTCGTCTTTTTCGAGGGCATGGCTGTAAGGACTCTTGTAATGTCCTTCGGGCAGAAGCTCAGCGTCAGGGACAGCTTTGTTGTAAGCGCCGCGGACATATACTTTTCCGCAATAACACCTTCCGCCACCGGCGGCCAGCCCGCAAGCGCGTTCTTCATGATAAAATACGACGTCCCCACCAGCTGCGCCACGATCAGCCTGGTCTTCAACCTGGCGCTTTACACTGCAGCTATTCTCATCATCGGAGTCGTATCTCTGATAGCAGCTCCAAGCATCTATATGCTATTCAGACCGCTTTCCAGGGTAATAATAGTTATCGGTGCGCTTATCCTTATAGCCATGGGCGTGCTTTTCGTTCTTCTTACCGTAAAGCGCAGCTTTGTGGAAACCTTCGGAAGGATAATCATAGGAATAGGCTGCAGGTTCCGCATACTTAAAGACCGCATGGCTTGGAACAAAAAGCTGGAAAACTGGATCAACCAGTACATGCACTATGCCTCCAGCATAGGCGGACACCGCGCCGCAATAGCAAAAGCGCTTGTTTTCAACATTTTGCAGAGGCTCTGTCAGCTATCTGTCACAATGTTCGTGTATATTGGAGTCAACATAGGGAAAGGAATACTGCCGGCGTCAAAAGTCATATACAACGGAGCTCGCCTTTTGGGCGCGCAGAGCCTTATAAGCATAGGTTCCACCTTCGTACCAATCCCCGGCGGAATGGGCTTTACGGATCTTATGATGCTGGACGGTTTTGCAAACCTGATGCCTGAAGCTGAAGCAGCCGGACTGGAGCTGTTATCAAGGTCGATTTCCTTCTACGCCTGTGTTATAATCTGTTTCATAGTTGTCGTTGCGGCATTCTTTGCAAGGAGAAAAAAGGATGCGTAAAAGCAAGCTCATCGGTGTATACGATTACACCGTTATACTCACATATCTGTCCCTTATCTCTGCCAGCTGCGGTATCATTATATCGCTTGAGGGCAAGGGGCATCCGTACATAGGCACCTTTTTCCTGCTGGCCTGCGGCCTGTTCGACGCTTTCGACGGCATGGTAGCCCGCACAAAAAAGGAC
>CADALS010000144.1 GCA_902788795.1 uncultured Eubacteriales bacterium
CTGGTAGGAAAGCTCCTGGAAGTCCTTGGAGACTACAACGCGGAAACTGTTGATAAAGCCCTTGGGAAGTGCATTTCCGCAAGGCACGCAGACCTCCTCGACCTCAACCGCAAGATGATGGAGATCGGAAGGGATTATTGATCGGAGGAAGCAATGGATATCAAGATCACAAGGACCACCTGTCCTAAAGAAAAGCCGGAAGATTCCGTTCTCGGATTCGGAAAGTACTTTACAGACCACATGTTCATGATGGATTACACCCCTGACAAGGGCTGGCACGATGCCAGGATAGTCCCCTACGGACCGCTTACGCTCAGCCCGGCATGCACGGCTCTGCACTACGGCTCCGAGATCTTCGAAGGCCTTAAAGCTTACAGAAGACCGGACGGCGGCATACAGATGTTCCGCCCCATAGAAAACGTGCGCCGTATGAACCGCTCCGCTGAAAGGCTCTGCCTGCCGCAGATCCCGGAAGACATGATGATGGAGGCCATGACCACTCTAGTAAAGATGGAAGCTGACTGGGTACCCCATTCCCCCAACACTTCTCTCTACATCCGTCCTTTCATGTTCGGAAACGATGAGACTCTTGGCGTGCACTCTGTCCACCACGCTACCTTCGTTATTATCCTTTCCCCGGTAGGAAGCTACTACAAGGAAGGACTCAACCCGGTCAAGATAATGATAGAGGACCAGGATGTAAGAGCAGTCCGCGGCGGTACAGGAGAGGCCAAGTGCGGCGGCAACTACGCTGCATCCAACCGCGCAGGCGAGCGAGCAGAGCAGAAGGGTTACTCCCAGGTACTCTGGCTGGACGGCGTAGAGCGCAAGTACATAGAAGAAGTCGGCGCCATGAACGTCCTCTTCCTTATAAACGGCGTAGTCGTAACACCGGAGCTGCGCGGATCCATATTGCCGGGCATCACCAGAAAGTCCATAATCGAGCTTCTTAAGAGCGAGGGCTACAAGGTGGAAGAGCGCCTGCTGTCCGTAGACGAGCTTGCAGAGGCAATGGCTAACGGCAGCCTGGAAGAAGCCTTCGGAAGCGGCACAGCTGCAGTAGTCTCCCCCATCGGATCCCTTATCTACAAGGACAAGGAATACGTTGTAAACGGCGGCAAGATAGGAAAGCTCACCCAGCACCTCTACGATACCCTCACATCCATCCAGTGGGGCAAGTCAGAAGACAAGTTCGGCTGGGTCGTAAGATTATAGGGGACGGTTCTCCTTCATCTTTTTACAAGTTTTAACATGATCGACAACAAGTTTTACTGCATAGACGCCCACTGCCATGTCTTCCCGGACAAAGTGGTAGATAAAGCCGTGGGCGCCATAGGCGGTTTCTACAACATCCCAATGTACTGGCGAGGCACGCCGGACGTTCTGGTAAAGGCAGGAGCGCAGGAAGGCATAGACCATTTTGTCATCCACTCCGTTGCAACAAAGCCTGCCCAGGTAAGCAGCGCAAACCACTACCTTGCATCTGTGGTTGCAGAGCACCCGGGCAAGATGACGGCGCTTGGCACCATACATCCGCTTTCGGAGGACATGGAGAGGGATATCAACGAGCTTATAAGCCTTGGGCTGCACGGCATAAAGATCCATCCGGATATGCAGGGCTTTAAGCTGGACTGCGACGGCTTTATGAAGGCTTACGAGATCTGTCAGGCCAGGGGCATTCCCTTGCTTGCGCACACGGGCGATAAACGCGCAGACAGGACCAATCCCAACCGCGTGGAGCACGTGCTGAAGAGCTTTCCTCACCTGACATTCGTGGGAGCGCATTTCGGCGGCTACACTGTCTGGGAGGAAGCTGTAAAAGTGCTGCCAAAGTACGACAACATGTTCGTAGACACCAGTTCCACACTCTTCTGGAAAGGCGCTGAAGGCATGAGAGAATACATCAAGGCCTACGGCGTAGACCGCTGCATGTTCGGAACAGACTTCCCCATGCACCCGGCAAGCGTTGAGATCAAAGCGCTCAAGTACCTTGGGTACACAGACGAAGAGTACGAAAAGCTCTTTGCCGGCAACGCAAGACGCATCTACAACATAACCTAGGGACGGTTCCTTTTACACAATTATCATAGGGGACGGTTCTCTATGCTGAAAAATGTATAGAGAACCGTCCCCTTTGTTATCTCTTATTTACTTCAGCGTTCTGAGATATTCTTTCTGCTCCGGTGTGATCCTGAAGCTTTCTATGGCTTTCTGGATGGTCTTTTTGTGCGTCCAATCATCCAGCCGGCGCTCTTCTATGTATTGTATGCACGCGTCCCACTGCTTGGCCAGCGCTGTAGCAAAATACCAGGCGCGCATCATGTTAACGTAGTACTCAGGAGAGCTTATATTCGCAACGAGCTCCGCGTATTCCGGCTTAAACGCATCGTCCAGGAAGTGCTGCATAAGCATGCCGATACCGAACCTTAAAGTGTAAGATTCAGTCTTCCCAGCCCTTACGATACCGTCATTGTCCGGCTCTCCGATCCACTTTCTGATAAACGGCAGCAGCTCCGCTTTATGCTTCGAGAATACCTTAGGCGACAGCTGGTCGCAGGTAGCCCAGTTGTCCACATACGGGAGAAAGGCTCCCACCTGACCTATGCATTCTCCAAAGTCCTTGGTCAGGGAAATTATAAAAACATGCAGCTGGTCCTCATCAAAGTACTTGTGAGGAAGATCCGCCAGAAAAGCATCCAGGTCCTTCCGCGCCGAAGCATCATGCTGAGCATTCCTGAAGAGTTCCTTGGCAAGATCTCTTAAAGCAGGCGTCCTTACGCCTATCATGCGCTGCGGCTGCACCGTGGGCATCAGCTTTGCCTGAAAGTCCCTGTATTTTATATCCTGAAGCTCAAAAAGCTTTGTCCTGATCGATCCTGTATCCATGGCGCAGATCATCTGCAGATCACTTGATCTTTCCTTCTCTTCTGAGTATCTCTTCCACCAGAGCCACGCTCTCGTATACCATGGCATCGCAGTGCGGTTTCTTGGGATTGCCTGCTTCGGAATTCATGCGCAGGAGGTCCTTGCAGTCCAGGCAGCCGGAGTGATTCTCCGCTATCCTGCGGTGGAACTCGCCAAGGGTCTTGGGATCGTCTATGCCAAACAGGCCAAGTGCCATAAGGCCTCCAGTAACAGCTCCGCAGACAGACGCCCTTTTCATGCCGCCGCCAAAGCCAGCGGCAAACTTCATTGCTGTCTTTTCGTCTATGCCAGCCTCAGCCGCAAAAGGAACTACCGTTGCCTGCGCGCAGTTGTAATGAGGTATCAGGGAATTCCTGCACTTCTTTGCCTTATCTAAATATTCGCTCATACTATCATTCCGTTAACTATGTAATCAGTTAATTATGTAATCATTAAAGTTGATATATTATATCATTAGAGTTGTAGGCAACTCAAGCGAAGAAGGCCACACTCTTTTAGCAGATCACGTATATGCGCAAACAGGACCGCCCCATATGCCCTAGAGGACCGCCCTTTATGCTGTAGAAAACCGTCTCTTATGCCGAAAAAGCAATTTTTTACCAAAGGACAATTTATTACTATATAACGGCTATGGTTTTATCCATTTTTGACAAAAAAGTTACTGAAAATTCTTGCAGCAAACCATGCTTAAAAGGCAAAGAACAGTTGTCATTCCATTAACAAAGATTTATAATATTTATGTATAATTTTTAGGGTCAAGGATTATGTCCAATGAAAACTTACGAACTAGTTCACGAGATATTCAATCAGTGTTCAGGCAACCAGATGAGGGACGTTGATTTCACGGAAGTTGAGACTGACGACCCCCGTGCATATGTTGAGAATTTCCTCAGAAGCCACAAGACTGTCGAGATAAGAGAAGATGCCCTCACACCCGGCACCTTTATTTATGATGTCACAGCAGACGGCCTCAACATGAGGTTCTCCTTCACTGAGATCTGATCAAAGGACAAATACAACACAGGAGTGCATATATAATGGCAAAAGTCATAGCTCTCGCCGGCAAAGGCGGCACAGGAAAAACAACCACCAGCGGCATGCTGATAAAATACCTGGCCAAGCACGGCAAAAAACCAATACTCGCAGTAGACGCGGACGCAAACTCCAACCTCAATGAAGTCCTCGGCATGGAGGTCGAGACCACCCTCGGAGAGATCAGAGAGGAGATCGCGCGTGCCGACATGATGGACAAGAGCCCCATCCCCCTTGGCATGACCAAGCCCGAATACATGGAAATGAAGCTTGGCGATGCCCTCTCCGAAGGCGACGACTACGACCTTCTGGTAATGGGCCGCACCCAGGGCAAGGGCTGCTACTGCTACGTTAACGGCATACTCCAGAGCCAGCTTGCGCGCTACATAGACAACTACAAGTACCTGGTAGTGGACAATGAAGCCGGCCTGGAGCACATAGCCCGCGGCATCCTGCCAAAGATAGACATCCTCCTTCTAGTCAGCGACTGCTCAAGAAGAGGTATTGAAGCCGTATCCAGAGTAGCCGAGATGGTAAAAGAGCTCAAGCTGGATCCCCCGGTAGTAAAGCTCATCGTAAACCGCGCTCCGAACGGCGCCATA
>CADALS010000145.1 GCA_902788795.1 uncultured Eubacteriales bacterium
CCTCCACCATGCGCTCCAGCTGCAGGCGAAGCCCTCCGTAGTAGCCGTCCAGATCGTAGAGTATGCACGGCGCGTTCAGGTGCCCAAGGTACACCTTGGACATTACTTCTGTTATCTCTTCCAAGGTGCCTGTTCCGCCGGGAAATGCTATGAAAGCATCGCCAAGCTCTATCATTTTGGATTTGCGCTCTGCCATGGTCTTTGTAACTATGAGCTGGCTTATATCGTCGTAGACATAGCCTGCGTCCACGAAAAAGTCCGGCTCCACGCCTATCACCTTTCCGCCTGCCAGCAGCACGTTTTCCGCAAGCACGCCCATAAGCCCGCATTTGGAGCCTCCGTAGATAAGAGTGTGTCCGTTTTTTCCTATCCACCTGCCAAGCTCGGCCGCTGCGGTCTTGTAGATGGTCTCTGTACCATCGTTTGCGCCTAAATAAACTGTAATATTCATGTCTTAAAGCCCTTTTCTTAGTATCTGATACTATTATACCACAAAAAAGATCCCCGGACTGCGCGCCCCGGGGATCTTATACCGAGCTCCTATGGTGGCTAGAGCTCTTTGACTGAACTTGAACGTACTTTTTCTCTCAGTGGAAGAACGGACCTGGGTGAAACGCTCAGTTCATCTATACCTATTGAGAGGAAGGTCTGAGTAAGCTCCGGATCAGCTCCGAGCTCTCCGCAAATGCCTACCCATATGCCTTCTTTGTGGGCGTTGTCCGCAACCAACTTAAGCAGCCTTAAAACTGCCGGGTGGTGCGGATCAAAGAAGCGCCCAAGATCGTTGTTCTGCCTGTCTACTGCAAGCGTGTACTGAGTAAGATCGTTGGTGCCGCAGGAGAAAAAATCCACTTCTTTTGCAAGAAGATCGCTCATAACCGCGGCGGCCGGGGTCTCTATCATTATGCCTATAGAAGTGTTCTCATCGAAAGGAATGCCTTCGGACCTGAGCTCTTCTTTTACCTTTTCGCAGGCGGCCTTGGCCTCGCGGACCTCCCAGACGGATGCTACCATGGGGAACATTATTCCGAGCTTTCCGTAGGCAGAGGCTCTGAACAGCGCTCTGAGCTGGGTTCTGAAGACCTCCGGCCTGGTGAGGCTTATCCTAAGAGCCCTCATTCCAAGAGCCGGGTTCTCCTCATGAGGCATCTTGAAGTAGTCTATCTGCTTGTCCGCGCCTATGTCCATGGTCCTGATGATGACTTCCTTGGGAGCCATCTCCTCCAGGACCTTCTTGTAGGCCTCGAACTGGTAATCTTCTGACGGGTAATCCGAGCAGCCAAGGTAGAGGAACTCGCTGCGGAACAGGCCTATGCCCTCTCCGTCGTTTTCCTTTACGAACTGGATGTCGTCCGGGTTTCCTATGTTGCAGCAGATCTTGATGCTGCGGCCGTCCTTGGTTACACTGGGCTTGCCTTTAAGCTCTGCAAGCAGCTTGCGGTGCTTAATGTGAGCCTCCAGCTTTTCCTTGTAGGCATCCAGGGTCTGCTGGTCAGGGTCTGCGAATATCTCTCCGCTCCTGCCGTCCACTACCACCATGCAGCCTTCGGTAAGCTGCTTCAGCTGGTCCCCGAGCCCCACTATTGCGGGTATGCCCATGGTCCTTGCAAGTATAGCGGTGTGGCTGTTGCCGCTGCCGCCTTCTGTTGCAAAACCGAGGATCTTGCTCTTGTCCATCTGTATGGTCTCGCTGGGTGCAAGATCGTCCGCTGCTACCACTGCGGGAACATCTGAGTCCATGCCTCCCTGGCCGGCTCCTGTGAGTATGCCTATTATCCTTGCGGAAACGTCCTTAACGTCTGCAGCGCGCTCCTTCATGTAATCGTCGTCCATGGACGCGAACATGTCCGCAAAGAAGTCCGAAGCGTCCTTTACGGCTGCCTCTGCGTTAAGTTTAAGGTTCTCTACAGAATTTTGTATATGTTCCTCGTAGTCGAGATCTTCTGTCATCATGGCGTGGGTCTCAAAGAGGACCGCAGCTTCGTCTCCGGCCTGCTCCCTTGCCTTTTCAGCTATCTCTCCGAGCTGCTCTACGGCAAGCTGCTGGGCATCCTTGAACCTCTGCCACTCGGCGGCAGCGTCTTTTGTTTCGTATCTTGGTATATCCGAGGTCTGCCTTTTGTAAAAGCACAGCGGGCCTATAGCTATACCCTCCGAAACGCCTTTACCTTTAAGCCTTAACATAGAAGGCCTCCCTTCTACAGATTCTCCTCGAAGTATTTCTTCATGTGTTCAAAGACAGCTTCCTCGTCTGCGCCTTCCACGGTTACCTTAATGGTATCTCCGTGCTTTACGCCAAGGGCCATCAGCTGGATCAGCCTCTTGGGCTCAGCGGATTTTTCCCCTTTCCAGACCTTGATGGTGCATTCCTTGAACTTGGCGGCTTCCTTGGACAGAAGGCCTGCCGGTCTTGCGTGGATGCCGACCTCTTCTGTAATGGTATATTCAAATGACTTCATTATGTTACCTCCTCAGCAATTGATGGGGTATTTGCCGTATTCCTTTGCGTACCTGTAGAGTGCTACGACGTTCTCCGGCGGGGTGCCGAACTGCAGGTGGTTAGCCGGCGAGCAGATATAACCGCCGCCCTTGGCAACGTCTCTCATTACCCTCTTGACCTCGTTCTTTACGTCTTCGTCGGAGCCAAGCATTGCCTGCTGGATGTCTATTGCGCCGTGGAAGGTTACTCTGTCCCCGTAGCGTTTTTTAAGTTCTGCGCTGTTCATGTTGTTGGCCAGAGGCTGTATCGGGTTCATAACGTCCACGCCGCAGTCTATGAATTCGCCTATAAGGTCGTGAACGTCTCCGCAGGAGTGCAGGAAGATCTTTATGTGCGGTGCTGCTTCCTTGCACTTTGCGAACAGCTCTGCGTAAGCGTCCTTGAAGAAGTCCCTGAACATCTCGCAGGATATGAACTGCGCGTGCTGGGAGCCGAAATCGCTTGTAAATTCGAGCCACTGGATGTAAGGACCTATGTGGCGCAGGTATTCGAGGTTCAGGGCTATAAGGTAGTCGTTGACCTTCTTGATGAGAGCCCTGGCAAAGTCCTCGTCTGCGTAGAGGTCCAGGAGGAAGTTCTCAGTTCCGCGCAGGTACTGGCAGACATCGAACACCTGGCCGGAGTTCGCGGAGCAGCCGGTTACGTACTTGTCTGTGTCGTAGTAGTAGTGCTTTGCAAGCTCCTCAAGGCCCTCAAAGCGGCCCGGATCAAGGGGGTCCGGAGTCTGGTAGGCCTCAAGATCGTCCATGTCGGCCTCAGCAAGAGGATTGTAGATTATGGTAGGATACCTGCCTACAAGAGCTCTGCCTATGCCCCAGTCGTCTATCACCCAGCCGTGCTCGTCCTTGTAGGGCGTGAAGTTCTTGGGCTCGTAGGTGTTCAGGTGCCTGAAATCGCAGTCCAGAGCATCCGCAAGAGCATAGTCTTCGTACTTTGTGTCCTTGGTAGGACGTATGAGCCTGCGGTTTTTCTCGCTGTCTATGCCAAGAAGCTTATCTACCTCCAGGTAGAGCTCCGTATTTATGCGGCTTGCGCTGCCCCACATATCAAGAGGCACTCTGTCCGGCTCCTCGTGAGCCAAAGTCATCTCGACTCTTTCTCTGGATGTCATTTTACTCTCCCATTATCATTACATTGCACTTGCGCTGCCTTGGGCGGTTCTGGTCCCAATCTATGAAGTATATGGATCCTACGGAGCCTGTCTGCAGCTTGCCGTCGCTTATTACGAATGTCTCACTTGCGCCGAACAGCGATCCTCTGATGTGAGCGTCCGCGTTGAGTATGGTGCCAGGATCCAGCGGGAATTCGCTCTGGCCGGTAAGGCTCATGAGGAAGTCCACGTGCTTGGGGCCCGGATAGCGGTAATCCATGTTCTCTGTGAGCTCTCTTGGAACTATCCTGTCCAGTATCCTGTTGAGGTCTACCTGAAGGAACTCATCCCCGTTGAAATCGGTGTCATGAACAAACTCTTCGAATATGACTGAGCAGGTGGTGTGCGGCGACTGCACCACGCAAATGCCGTTCTGAACTCCGCTCTCTGCAAGGATCTTCTTTACCTCAGCAGTTATGTTGTGGTAGGACGGTCTGACACCGTTAGAAGATACATGCACTATGTCTTTATGTATTTTCATGATACGCCTCCTTAAGCTATTTTATCTCGTCTCTCGCTTTTGCGATAGCAACTATCATCTCTTCCATTGCGGCAAGAGGATCCGGCTTGGCAACTATGCCGCTGGTTGCTCCTGTGCCGTCCGCGCCGCCTTCTATTATGGCGTTATAGACGTCCTGACCTGTGCTGATGCCTGATGCCTGCAGCACCAGCGTTTCAGGCGAGAGCTTTCTTACCACATTGTCTGTTTCCTTCATATAGGCGCTGCCGCTGGTAACGCCTGTGCCTATAAGCTTTGCAGGCTCGCAGACTATTATATCCGGGTGCATTGCGGCAACTGCTGCCGTCTCCAGCGGGGAGTCCGCGCAGACTATGCTTATTATACCAAGCTCTTTGCACCTTTCTATGGCGTCCGCAAGCTGGGCTACTGTCATAGC
>CADALS010000146.1 GCA_902788795.1 uncultured Eubacteriales bacterium
TTCTCGACGGGGTGGATCTGCTCTCCCTGGAGCCGGAACGGTTCGTACCCGTGGAGTGGGCCGCTTCCTCCACGGAGGAGTTCTCCGCCACGGTGTTCATCCACGTGGTGGACAAGACGGGTTCCCTGTTGGAGATCAGCCGGCTGCTCACCACCATGAACGTGTATATTTCGGACATGAAGGCTCAGACCACCGCCGATGGCGTGGCCACCATGCTGGTGACCTTCGTGGTCTCGGACACGGACCAGGACAAAGCCTTCGAGAGCGCAAAGCGCTGCGCGGTGTGGCTTCGCAAAAAGCTGGAGGGCACGGCAGACGTGCTCGGACCGGCGCCCGGAGTTCTGGTAAGGGCGTCCGGCATGTACCGCTTCCAGATACTCATAAAATCGCCTGCGGGAAAGCGCAAGGCGGTAAGCCAGGCGATACGAAAGCTCCGCGAGATCTACACAGCCCAGAAGGGCGTGGCGGAGCTGCTGACAGTAGATATAAATCCATTTTCGTTCCTGTAAAGGGGCGAGGTACCATAAGGAGGGACCATGGCACTCAGAAATATAGTTACAGAAGAAGATCCCGTGCTGCGCAAGAAGAGCCGCCAGGTAACAGAAGTAAACGACCGCATCCGCACCATCCTGGACGACATGGCAGAGACCATGCATGCGGCTTACGGCGTTGGCCTTGCTGCGCCCCAGGTTGGCATACTGCGCCGCATGTTCGTGGTGCAGGTGGACGACGAGCACCTCTACGAGCTGATCAACCCGGAGATCGTGGAGGCGGACGGGGACCAGTACGGCGAGGAAGGCTGCCTTTCCGTTCCCGGCTATGTTGGCCTTGTGCACAGGCCGGAGCACGTTAAGATACGCGGCCTGGACCGCAACGGCAAGCCCGTTGAGTACGAGGGCGAGGGCCTTCTGGCAAGGGCCTTTATGCACGAATACGACCACCTGGACGGCATCATCTACACGGACAAGGCGGACAACGTGCACCTTCCGAAGGATGACGAGTAGCCCGCGCGGCGGAATGCGCCTGGCTGCAGAAAAGCGGCCCCGCGCGAGGAGATAGCTTATGAAGATAGTTTATATGGGGACCCCGGATTTTGCGGTGCCCCCGCTTAAGGCACTGGTTGCTGCCGGCCACGATGTGGCGCTGGCCGTTACCAAGGCGGACCGCCCCAAGGACCGCGGAAAAAAGATGCAGAGCTGCCCGGTAAAGCTGGCGGCCCTGGAGCTTGGCGTGCCTGTGGAGAGCCCGGAAAAGGTCAAGGGAAACGTGGAACTTTTCGAGAGGCTCCGCGCCATTGCGCCTGATTTTATAGTGGTTGCAGCCTACGGTAAGATCCTGCCAAAGGAAGTGCTGGATGCGCCGCGCTTTGGCTGCGTGAATATCCACGCGTCCCTGCTGCCGCTCTACCGCGGCGCGGCTCCAATCCACAGGGCCGTTATCGACGGTCAGGAGCGCACTGGCGTTACCATCATGTGCATGGAAGAGGGCCTGGACACCGGCGCTATGCTGGCCCAGGAGTCCGTTGAGATAGGCACCAAGACCACCGAGCAGCTCCACGAGGAGCTGGCTGAGCTTGGCGCAAGGATGATAGTTGACGCTCTGCCCGGGATAGCTTCCGGCGAGATAAAGCCCGTGCCCCAGGACGATGCGCTGGCGACCTACGCGCCCATGGTCTTTAAGGAAGAGGGCGTGATCGATTTTTCCAGGACCGCGCGCCAGATCTGCTGCCTGGTAAGGGGATTCAATTCCTGGCCCACGGCGTCTACCACCTTCGGCGGCCAGGTGATGAAGGTCCACATGGCGGTGGAAGGGAAGAGCGCGGAGGGCGGTGCGGAATTCGGAACCGTTCTGAAGGCGGATAAACACGGCATCGAGGTCGCCTGCAAGGGCGGCAGCGTGCTGCTCACCAGAATTCAAATGCCCGGCAAAAAAGCCATGGACGTTTCCGCCTGGCTCCTGGGCAACAAGATAGAACCCGGCACAGTGCTGGGTCAGTAAAGCAGACCGACTTCGCGCCGGCACAGTAAAGCAGACCGGGCAGACCGGCAGACTATAGCATCATGGACAAGGACAGAAGGCTCGCCTTCCTGGTACTAAAAGACATAGAGGAAAACGGTAGGTGGGCCAACCTGGCCCTCGGGGCAGCGCTTTCAAAGGAGAAAGCGGCCAACCCCGCCTTCGTGCGCGAGCTCGTCTACGGCGTGCTTCGCAACCAAAAGCTCCTGGACTACAACATCGCCCGCTTCCTCAAAAAGCCCAAGCTCTCGGTAAACGAGCGGCTTCTGTTTCGCATGGGTTTCTACCAGCTGGCCCTGATGGACGGCGTGGCGGACCATGCGGCCATCAACGAGACCGTGGCCATTGCGGCGGCGTTCATGAAAGGCCGCCAGGGGTTTATCAACGCGGTGCTGCGCTCTTTCCAGCGCGACGGCAAGCGTCTTCTGGACGACGGCCCTCTGACCCGCTGGTCCTGCGCCAAGTGGATAGCGGACCTGTGGACAGCCCAGTACGGCGCAGACAAGGCCGAGGCGCTGATGCAGGCCTCCTGCACCCCGGCCCCGCTCACCATCCGCGCGAACCTGGCCAGGATCAGCCGCGCCGACCTGAAGGCAGCACTGGAGAGCGGCTTTGATGTAAAAGATACTGCGCTTTCCGACCGATGCCTGGAGGTGAAGGGCAGCGGCCTGCTGGACACGCAGCTCTACAAACAAGGCTATTTCTCCGTCCAGGGCGAGGCCTCCTGCTGCGCAGTCGACCAGCTGCTGGCAGATCTGTCGACCCGTCAATTTAGCGCCCCGGCAGCTCAGCAACTGAACACCCCTGCAGCTCAGCAGCCCAGGCCCCTGATCGTGGACCTTTGTGCCGCCCCCGGCGGCAAAAGCTGCGCCGCAGCAGAACTGCTGGCAACCAAGCAAAACTCAGCCCCCGGCCGCGTGCTCTCCTTCGACCTCTACCCCCACCGGGTGGAGCTCATCGAAAAAGAAGCAAAACGCCTCGGCCTCGGCAGCGTCATCACCGCCAGCCCCGCGGACACCCAGCAGCCCCTCCCCGAGCTCTTCGGCCGGGCGGACTACGTCATCGCGGACGTCCCGTGCAGCGGCCTGGGCACCCTCCGGCGCGACCCGGAGATCAAACTTCGCGAACGCACCCCTGCGGAAAGCGCAAAGGCACTTGAGGAGCTCACCAAAATCCAGTATAATATATTAATTAACGCATTGCGGATCGTAAAGCCCGGCGGGCGAGTGGCCTACAGCACCTGCACGGTCAACAAGGCCGAGAACGGGGACCTGGTGCGCAAGGTCCTGGCGGACATCGCCGGCCAGGCAGCTGGCAACACATCACAGGGCAGCCAAGCTATCGGCGCGCAGGCAAGCTCAGCCCCAACGCAGGCAGCCAAGCGCTTCGCCATCGTCTCCGAGATCCAGCTCTTTCAGACGGAGGGCGGCCCCGACGGCTTCTACATATGCGTTATAGCAACCGAACCGCTTTAACAGCAAGTAAACATGCTTTTCGAAAAATGAGCACAAGGGTTTTCTGATCTCGATTGTCACAGATTTGCGTTTTTACGGAAAATGTGATAAAAAGCGAAAATGAGAATAAGGGTATTCCGCATATTTGACGGCCATTTTCCGCAGACAGCAGTGTTTATCCATAAAAGAGGCTCAACCCGATAACATTAGCTTATAAGCTATGCATGCATATAAGCAGATCAAATAACGCAAGCGAAAAAGGTGGCCAAATAATAGGCAATAGCCCGCAACGCGATTATAAAAAATTATCACAGATCTTCAAAATCACGGAATCTGTGACAAAAGCCCGTTTACGTACATGGTTTTGCGGTACGGAAAACCATACTATATGCGATTCCCAGCACAGGGATCCGTGCCAATACAGAAAAACAGCGTATACAGCCGCACTTTCGCGGCGCCCCTACACGTTAAAATGGAAAAACGCACTAAGTGCGGGAAAAACCGTGCCTTTCGCGCGCAAAATGTGAAAGAGAACCGTCCCCATTACGCGCAAAATGTGAAAGAGAACCGTCCCCATTACGCGCAAAATGTGAAAGAGAACCGTCCCCATTACGCGGTTCAACAAAATGTGAAAAAAGAACCGTCCCTTTTGCACATTGCTAAGGAGAATAGATGATCAGCGTTGGTTTCAAGACCGATAAAGGAGTAGCAAGGACAGACAATCAGGATTCTGTTTTCGTGCTGCCGGACCGCAACCTGTACATGGTGGCAGACGGCGTCGGCGGGCAAAACAGCGGAGAGCTCGCCAGCCGCACAGCAGTCGGCTACATGGCGCAGTTCGCGGCCCTTCACCCAATAGGGCAGGTAAGGCCGGGCACGGAGCTCAAGGCCTATTTTTCCGCGCTCTTTGCAGGAGCCAACGAGCTCATCTTCCGCAAAGCCGGCACAGAGCTCATCCACAAAGGCATGGCCACCACCGCCGTCCTCTGCTACCTTAGGGACGACAAAGCCTACGTAGTCAACGTCGGAGACAGCCGCGCTTACCTTATTATGGAGAACGGG
>CADALS010000147.1 GCA_902788795.1 uncultured Eubacteriales bacterium
ACTGACGGCGCTACGCCGTATTCCCTGGAAAACGCCCTGTAAAAGCTCGAATAATCCCTGAAACCATACATAGCCGCAGCCTGGGACGGCGCAGTTCCGCCCATCAGAGCGGCATGCGCAGCCTCCAGCCTTTTTTTAACTATATACCTGTGCACCGAAAGCCCCGTCTTCTCCGTAAAAACGTGGGAAATGTGGTACTTGGACACGTAAAAGCGCCTGGAAAGCGCGTCCAGGGAGAGATCCTCGTCCAGGTGGGTATCTATGTAGTCCGTAACAGCCTCGTATACAGACGGAGCTGGCGCAGGAGCAGCGCCTTTATCGAAGAGCGTGCGGGATATCCTGAGCAGCAGGTCGGATATCAGCAGAGTAACAGCCTCCTCCCTTCCGTACCTGGCGGAATTGATCTCGTCCAGAAGCGCAAACAGCCTTCCCGTGAGCGTGCTGAACTGCGTGGATGAGAGGCTTTTAAGAAGGTACCCTTCTGCCTGTGCCTTATCCACTGCGTAGCGGTAGACCTCATCCAAAGCCCTGCAGTATTTCTGCGAGAGCCACAGGACAAAGCGCCTGTAGGGCTTGCTGCTGTCCCGCACCAGAGCGCGATGTATGGTCTTTGGCGGCACTACCAGAAGCTGCCCCGGCGCCATGTGCAGCTTTTTCCCGGCGACTTCCATGGTAACATCGCCTTCCACAAAGAAATAGAACTCGTAATAGCTGTGCGAATGCGCTCCCACGCTCTTAAAGTGCAGATCGCTGTAATAGTAGACCTCGTAGTCCTCCGAGAGCATGTACTGGCGCGTATTGAACTGGCTTCTGAGCTGTTTCATATGTTGCCTCCCTGCATTAAGGCAAGTATATATCAAGACCGCAATTTTTGCAATATACAAGGCAAAATGCACAATACCTGCCGGGCGCTGCAGAGCATATAATTCTGTATGTATAATATCGATATCCTTTAGCGGAGGTACATTATGGAATTACGCAGCAACTATAAATACGCCATCGCATGCGTCAGCAGCATGGGCGTGCGCATCACACCGGAAAACCGCATGGCAGTGCAGAACTCCAACATGTTCTACATGCAGGCCACAAGCGCGGAGACAAACGTACTGAACATATCTTCTTCCCTTGGCAAGCAGTGCCTGGCACTCACCAAGTTCGTTGAAGGAAGCCCCATTGCAGCCTTCATCAAGGCACAGCTCAGGGCAAGAAACATTGTTTTTGAAGGAAAAGACGTTGCTCAGGGAGGGCCCTGGGGCTACCGCCACCAGTTCAATATAGCAGACAGCGGATTCGGACTCAGAGCACCGCGCGTCTGGAACGACCGCACCGGAGAAGTAGGCCGCACCCTTTCCGCAGACGACTTCGACTTAGACAGGATATTCGGAGAAGAAGGCGTTGGCATACTCCACCTTTCCGGCCTGATCCTTGCCATGAGCCCCGAGACCACCGAGTGCTGCGTAAAGGTAGCAGAAGCTGCCAAGAAGTACGGCACACTGATCTCCTTCGACCTCAACTACCGCGCAACCTTCTGGAAGGGCCGCGAAAAGGAGCTCTCCGAGGCATTCAAGAGAGTTGCTTCCATTGCAGACATACTCATAGGCAACGAGGAAGACTTCCAGCTCTGCCTGGGATTCAAGGGCCCCGAAGCAGGCGGCAAAGACCTTGGCAGCAAGATAGAAAGCTTCAAGGGCATGATCAGCGAAGTCCGCAAGGCCTTCCCGAACGCGTTTGCTTACGCAACCACCCTGCGCCAGGTAGTTTCCGCTAACGAGCACCTCTGGGGCGCCCTGCTCTGGGCAGACGGCAAGTGGTTCGTAGAAGAGCCCCGTCCGATTCCAATCATGGACCGCATAGGCGGCGGCGACGGATTCTCCGGCGGACTGCTCTACGGAGTTCTTTCCGGCTGGGAAGCTGAAAAGTGGCTGCAGTTCGGCTGGGCAACAGGCGTGCTTGCAACAACAAGCCTTAACGACTACGCAGAGCCTGCAGACGAAAAGCAGGTCTGGGACATTTACGCAGGAAACGCAAGAGTTCAGAGGTAAAACATGAAAAACGACATAGGAATGATAGGCCTTGGCGTAATGGGAAGCAACCTGGCCAAGAACATGAAGTCCAAGGGTTTCTCCGTTTCTGTTTTCGATAAGGACGCGGAGCGCACAGCACGCATGGCAGCTGAAGGTTTTACTGGCTGCGCAAGCCTTGAAGAGCTTAAGGATTCCCTCGTGAGGCCCCGCAAGGTCTTCCTTATGGTCTGGGCAGGAAAGCCTGTAGACGACCTTATAGAGGAGCTCCTTACAGTCCTGGAGCCGGGAGACCTTATCATAGACGGCGGCAACAGCCACTTCCCGGACACCACCAGGCGCACAGAATACCTGGAGAGCAAGGGCCTGCTCTACATAGGAACAGGCGTTTCCGGCGGAGAGGAAGGCGCTCTTAAGGGCCCATCCATGATGCCCGGCGGATCCCCTGCTGCATGGCCTCTTGTTAAGCCCATATTCCAAGCTATCTGCGCCAAGACCGAGGACGGCAGCCACTGCTGCGACTGGGTCGGCGAAAACGGCGCAGGCCACTTTGTAAAGATGGTCCACAACGGCATAGAGTACGGCGACATGCAGCTGATCTGCGAGGTCTACCAGATCCTTCGCGACGGCCTCGGCCTTTCCAGCCAGGAGATGCACGAGATCTTTGCCGCATGGAACGAGACCGAGCTCAAGAGCTACCTGATAGAGATAACCGCAGACATCCTGGGCTACAAGGACGCTAACGGAGAAGTTACCGTAGAGCACATCCTGGACCGCGCCGGCCAGAAAGGCACAGGCAAGTGGACCGGAATCGCTGCTCTGGACGAGGCTGTCCCTCTTACCCTTATTACCGAGGCTGTGTTTGCCCGCTGCCTGTCTTCCCAGAAGGACGAGCGCGTCGCGGCTGCTGCAAGGTACGGCAGGAAGATAAAGAAGTTCACCGGAGACCGCAAGGCATTTATAGAGGCACTCCGCAAGGCGCTTTACGCAGCAAAGATAGTCTCCTACGCGCAAGGCTACACCCTTATGAGGAGCGCTGCAAACACCTACGGCTGGAACCTCAACTACGGCGGGATCGCTCTTATGTGGAGAGGCGGCTGCATAATCCGCAGCGTCTTCCTCGGAAAGATCAAGGAAGCCTTCGACAAGGACCCGCAGCTCACCAACCTTCTTATGGACAGCTACTTTGAGCAGACCATGAAGGATCTGGAGGACGCCTGGAGAGAGGTAGTTGCCTACGCTGTTACGGCCGGCATTCCTGTTCCGGCTCTGTCTTCAGCCCTTTCCTGGTTCGACGGCTACACCACCGAGAACCTGCCGGCCAACCTGCTGCAGGCACAGAGGGACTATTTCGGAGCTCACACCTACGAGAGGATAGATGCTCCGCGCGGAGAGCACTTCCACACCAACTGGACAGGTGAAGGCGGCGACATCGCCTCCACCGTATATTCCGCTTAATTCTTTTTCCGGCTGGATCCGGGGCTCATGCCCCACCAGCCGGCTAATAATAATCATTTACAATATCCGGAGGATGCAATGCAAAAGAACGTTTTAAATACAGATCTGAGCGGCAGGGTTGCCGTTGTTACAGGAGCCGGTGGTGTGCTCTGCTCCGCTTTTGCCAAGGTGCTTGCAAGGGCTGGCGCAAAGGTCGCCCTTCTGGACCTCAACCAGCCTGCCGCTGAAAAGTACGCGGAAGAGATACGCGCTGAGGGCGGCACAGCCAAGGCTTACGCCTGCAACGTTCTGGACAAGGATGTTTGCTACGCTGTGGCAGACCAGGTATGCGCAGATCTCGGGCCCTGCGATGTTCTGATCAACGGAGCCGGCGGCAACAACCCCAGAGCCACCACAGACAAGGAATACTTCGAGCCGGGCGACATAGAAGCAGACACCAAAAGCTTCTTCGACCTGGACAAGAGCGGCGTTGAATTCGTGTTCAACCTCAACTTCATAGGATCCCTGATCCCCACCCAGGCATTTGCAAGGCAGATGATAGGCCGCGAAGGCTGCAACATTCTCAACATCAGCTCCATGAATGCCTACACCCCGCTCACCAAGATACCCGCATACTCCGGAGCCAAGGCTGCGGTCAGCAACTTTACCCAGTGGCTGGCGGTGCACTTCTCCAAGGTAGGCATTCGCGTTAATGCTATAGCGCCGGGCTTCTTTGCTACCCAGCAGAACAAGGCCCTGCTCTTTAACGAGGACGGCACCCCCACTGCCCGCACAGGCAAGATACTTGCGGCAACACCCATGGGACGCTTCGGAGACAGCGAAAAAGAGCTTGCAGGAGCAGTACTCTTCCTCCTCAACAACGAGGCAGCAAGCTTCATAACAGGCGTTACCCTGCCGATAGACGGCGGCTTTTCTGCCTATAGCGGCGTTTAAATGTTAAAGGGGATGGTTCGGCACTTGGGGACGGTTCTTGGGTGCCAACTTCACAATTCGGCCGCGAATTGTGAAGTTGGCACCCAAGAACCGTCCCCAAGTGCCGGACCGTCCCCT
>CADALS010000148.1 GCA_902788795.1 uncultured Eubacteriales bacterium
GCAAAGAAGCTTGAGGCTCCCGTTATTTTACAGTGCTCGGCAAGTGCCCGCGCTGCGGCTGCGATGTAACAGAAAGCAAGGCCGGCTACGGCTGCACAGGCTTCATGAACGGCTGCCGCTTTATGATATGGAAAAAGCAGAAGCAGAAGATGCTGGCCAAAATAGAGTTCACCAAGACGGACGCCAAGCGCTTCCTTGCAGGAAAGCCAACTAAAAAAAGCCACCTTCTTGATAAAAAAGGCGGCGAATTCAAAGCTCAGCTTGTTATGGAAGAAACTCCGGACAACCCGTTCGGGCCCGTCTTCAGAGTTGTTCCTGGGACTGAAGAACCGGCAAAGTAGCCCCGCCGAAAGGCATGGCTATAACGCTTGCGTCCTTGCCGTACTTCGCAAAAGCATCGGCAAAGGCTTCCTCAAGGCTGTGCTTGGGGAACATAAAGAGCTTCTTTACAAGTTCATCATCGATCTCCGAAACGAGATATATATCAGCTTTCAGCTCGGTGAGCGCTATTGCTGCGGCTTTGTGGCCTCCGAGCTGGAACTGTTTTTGTATGCGGTCTACTATGTCCTGTGGCTTGCCTGCAGACAGCATCCACTCCTCAAAGATCTTGCTGCCAAGGCCCTCCGGGCACGCGCCCACCATTATAATGGTTCCGCCCTGCCTTACAGCGCGCTTTGCATTCTCCAGAGCCTTTTGCATTTGGTAGAGATTAGCGTCCTTGGGCGCTCCGCCCTGGCTTACTATAACTATGTCTGCACCCTTTTCTATTGGCTTAAGGTACATTTTATTGAGGTACGCGCAGGCATCCCTGTGGGCCTTTATAACGTCCCCTGCTGCGGAGTACACTATGTGTTTGTGCTCGTCCAGCACCACGTTAACTATAAAATCCACGCCCAGCATGGCGCCGGCTTCTTCTATGTCTTCTCGGACCGGGTTGCCCTCCAGATTTGCGGAGCAAGCCTCGTCCAAGACCATCATCCTGTGGTTGCTCTGAATGGCTGCAGGCGTTGAAACTCCGGGCATTATGGCCTTATAGCCTCCGGAATAGCCCGCAAAGTAATGGAACTCCACGTTGCCAAGGCATATGCGGAAGTCCGCCTCCGCAACTACCCTTGTAATATCCACCGGGGTACCGCGCTTAGTGTAACCAAGGTGCACGCAGTCGTCCGGGGTGCTGTCCATGCAGCGCACACGCGCGTAGGCCTCATCTCCGGCAAGCATCTTTTTTTCTTCCTCTGTGTGGCCCCTGTGTGACCCCAGCCCGAACACTACGGTTATGTCCTTATCCGGAACACCGGCAGCGTTGAGCTCGTCCAGTACGGACGGGATAACATCAAAGCTTGGCATTGGCCTTGAGATATCGCTGGTGATTATGACCACCTTCTGGCCCGGCTTTGCAAGCTCTCTGAGCTTTTTTGATGCGATGGGATTTTCCAGCGAGTACTTTACAGCCTCCGGACCGCGCCTTTTGTGTTCCATCTCGTTTGCAACAAGAACCGCCTGAAGGTTCTTTTCCGGCACCTCTACTGTCTGCATGCCTTTTCCGTATCCGAATTCGAGCTCCATAATATCCTCCGTGTATTTTCAGATGTGCATATTATATCATAGAAGCTTGCAAATTTGTGCCATTTTGACCTCTTTTATTGACACTTTCCATGTAATATTTTAAAATTAGTTAATTGCAGTTTTACAGGAGCATAACATGAACCAGACACTCAGAAAACACGCAGATCAGATAGTAAAAGAAGCCATTTACGCAGTCCAGCCGGACGCCGCGGTGCAAAGAGCTCTGCAGAATATGCAGCTTACAGGCCGCGTGCTTCTGGTAGCCACAGGCAAGGCTGCATGGCAGATGGCAAAGGCCGCAAGCAGCTGCCTTGGGGACCGCATAGAAGGCGGCGTAGTGGTAACAAAGTACGACCACGTAATGGGCCCGATCGCAAACTTCAGCTGCTTTGAAGCCGGCCACCCCGTACCGGATGAGAATTCCTTCAAAGGCACCCAGGCCGCTCTGGACCTTGTAAGCGGACTTACGGAAAACGACACCGTGCTCTTCCTTCTTTCCGGAGGCGGCAGCGCCCTGTTCGAAAAGCCCCTGGTATCCGGAGAAGAGCTTGCGGATATAACCTCCCAGCTGCTGGCATCCGGCGCGGACATCGTAGAGATGAACACCATAAGAAAGAGGCTCAGCGGCGTTAAGGGCGGAAGGTTTGCCCAGCTCTGCAGCCCGGCAAAGGTGGAAGCCGTAGTCCTTTCGGACATACTTGGAGATCCTCTGGACATGATAGCATCTGGCCCTGCCTGCCCGGACAGCACCACCTGCGAAGACGCACTCAGAATACAGAAAAAGTACGGCCTTAAGCTCTCGGAAAAGGCCATGGAGCTTCTCGGCAAGGAAACTCCAAAGGAGCTTACAAACGTCCATACCCAGATAAACGGCAGCGTAAGGGAGCTTTGCGCCGCAGCTGCAAACGTCTGCAGGGAGCTTGGCTACGAACCCATAATGCTTACAGACCAGCTCTCCTGCCAGGCCCGCGAAGCAGGATCCTTCCTGGCTTCCGTGCTCAAGACCCACGCGGCAGACGGCAAGTCCCTGGCCTTCATAGCAGGCGGGGAAACCGTTGTAAAGCTTACCGGTCACGGCCTTGGCGGACGCAACCAGGAGATTGCCCTCTCCGCAGCCGCAGGAATTGCAGGCCTTAAGAACGCCGCAGTCTTCTCCGTAGGAAGCGACGGCACAGACGGCCCCACCGATGCCGCAGGCGGCTACTGCGACGGCGATACCGCAGCCCAGCTGAAAGAGCTCGGCATCTCCATAGACGCAGTCCTTGCAGACAACGATGCCTACCACGCTCTGCAGAAGACCGGCGGCCTTATAATGACAGGCCCCACCGGCACCAATGTAAACGACGTAGCAGTTGCTCTGCTGGCAGAATAGTTCAATAAAACGTTAAAAGCAGGTGCACCAAAGCACCTGCTTTTTATTTATCCTGTCTTCCGGGCAGACAAACTATCTGTCCACTATGGATCCGTCCTCGTGGAGGTGTATTCCTCCGAATTCGCCCTCGAACGGGAAGATCTTGTCTATATCGTCTATTAGCTCCACGCCGAGGCCCGGGCCTTCGGGAACCTTAACGTAACCGTTTTCTATAACGAAAGGTTCCTTCATTTCCTTATCCAGCCTGCACACACCGTTTGCCATGGGGTACTCCTGGATCTCGAAGTTTGGTATAACTGCATCCAGCTGCAGGCAGGCCGCCGTGGAGATGGGCATCCGCCCCTACATTTCCTTCGTCATCCTGGACCAGTTCGACAAGGCCATCGCCGAAAAGCAGAAGCGCAAGTGCATCGAGCTGTATGAACGCTCGCAGGACTGGGGCGAAGCCGCCCACCTCGCGATGTCCGTCCATGCGGTCTATACCGTCAGCGAGGAAATGATCCGCTGGGCCAGCCAGTTCGCCGTCGAGCACGGCATGAAACTGCATATCCACATTTCCGAGACCGAACAGGAGAACATCAATTGCAAGAAGGCCCATGGCGGTCTCTCCCCCACCGAGTACCTCGATTCACTGGGTGTGCTGGGACCGCACGTGATCGCGGCGCACACCATCTGGCTCAGTGACCACGATGTGGAAATCCTGGGCGGTCACCGGGTGAACTGCGTGCACAACATCAATTCCAACGCCAAGCTCGCCTCCGGCTACCGTTTCCGCTACGAAGACCTGAAGGCCGCCGGCGCGAACATCTGCCTGGGCACGGACGGGGCCTCCTCCTCCAACAACCTGGACATGCTCGAGACCATGAAGACGTCGGCCCTGTTCCAGAAAGCCTGGGAGAACGACCCTTCCGCCATGCCGCTCCAGGAGCTGATGGACGCCGCCACCGTGAACGGCGCGCGGGCGCTCGGCCTGGATACCGGCGTCATCCGGGAAGGCGCCGTTGCGGACCTCTCCATCGTGGACATCGACAACTCCTATTTCCTGTCCCCGGGATCCTTCCTCGCCAACCTCGTGTATGCCGCGCACAGCGACACCATCTCCTCGGTTGTCGCGAACGGGCGTTTCGTCATGCGCGACCGCGTCATCCCCGGCGAGGCGGAAATCCTTACCGAAGCCAGGAAAGTTTTGAAACAGATACATTAACACTAAACCACCTGATTATGGACCCCCGAATTGAAAGGATCAAGAACGCGGCGGACTACCTGACCGGCGTCCTCGCCGGCCGGCAGCCCCAGATCGGCATCGTCCTCGGCAGCGGCCTCGGCAAGCTCGCCGACCAGATTGCCGTCCCGCTCGTCATCCCCTACAAGGACATTCCCGGCTTCCCGGTGTCCACGGCCATCGGCCACAAGGGGAATTTCATCGTCGGCACCCTCGGCGGCAAGACGGTCATCGCCATGCAGGGCCGCATCCATTACTACGAAGGCTACGGGATGGACCTCGTCGTCCTCCCCATCCGCGTGATGATGTCCATCGGCATCGGGAAACTTTTCGTTTCCA
>CADALS010000149.1:0-701 GCA_902788795.1 uncultured Eubacteriales bacterium
GGTTCGGCATCAGGGGGACGGTTCTTCCGATGCCTGTCCAGGCATCGGAAGAACCGTCCCCCTGATGCTGAACCATCCCTCGTTTCCCATATGCTGATATTACAAAGCTGAATGAGAAGATCGTTTTTTTATATTGGTGAAAAACTCGCGGATCTGTTAAAATCAACGGGTAAAGATAAAAGAGAAGTTTAAGACCCTTCGCAGGCACAACGCAAGGAGAACACAATGAGGAAGACAAAGATAATCTGCACCATAGGTCCTGCCAGCCAGGACGAGGCAACGCTCGCAAAACTCTTCAAAGCTGGCATGAACGTGGCCAGGATCAACTTTTCTCACGACACTCACGATGTACAGCAGAAGAAGATGGATACCATCAAGAAAGTAAGAGAAGAGATGGGCCTGCCGATCGCCATCATGCTGGACACCAAGGGCCCTGAATACAGGATAGGCACCTTCGAGGGCGAAAAGGCTCAGATCAAAGACGGCCAGACCTTCACCTTCACCACAGACGATATCGTGGGCGATAACACAAAAGTATCGGTAAGCTACAAGAAGCTTGCGCAGGAGCTGAAGCCCGGCGATACCATACTCGTAAGCAACGGCATACTGGTATTCGAGGTGCAGAAGATCGATGGAAACGACATCATCTGCAAAGTAGTCTCCGGCGGAGAGATAGCAGACCGCAAGAGCATGAACTTCCC
>CADALS010000149.1:711-5207 GCA_902788795.1 uncultured Eubacteriales bacterium
GATTTCCTCAGCGAACAGGATAAAAAGGACCTGCTGCTTGGAATACGCAACGATATAGACTTCGTAGCGGCGTCCTTCGTCTCCTCTAAAAAAGACGTGCTGGAGATGCGGGAATTCCTGAACTCCAACGGAGGGGAAGGCATAGACATAATCGCCAAGATAGAGAACCAGACCGGCGTGGACAACATAGACGAGATCTGCGAGGTTGCAGACGGCATAATGGTAGCCAGGGGAGACCTTGGTGTGGAGATCCCGTTCGTGGAGGTCCCGGCCGTGCAGAAGTATCTTATAGCACGCTGCAGACTGCTTGGAAAGCGCGTTATTACTGCAACTGAGATGCTGGAGTCCATGATCAAGAGCCCCCGCCCCACCCGCGCGGAGATCTCCGACGTGGCCAACGCAGTGTACGACGGATCCTCTGCCGTGATGCTCTCCGGAGAGACCGCCATGGGCAAGCACCCTGTGGACGCTGTGCGTTACATGGCCCAGATAGCAGAGCGCACAGAGCGGGACATAGACTACGCAAAGCGTTTCAGGGACACCGAATTCAAGATCAGAAGCAATATAGACGCTGTATCCCACGCAACCTGTGCCATGGCAATAGATACCGGCGCCAGTGCGATCGCAATAAACTCGCTGTCAGGTTCCACGGTGCGCATGGTGAGCCGCTTCCGCTGCCCGGTGGATATCGTAGGCATCACGACATCGGCTAAGGCCTGCCGCAAGCTCAACCTCAACTGGGGCGTTACACCGGTCCTGAGCAAGGGCTTCGAATCCATAGACGACATGTTCGACAACGCGCTGCTGTGCGCAAAAGAGAAATTCGGCCTGAAGCCCGGCAGCAACGTAGTCATAACCGGCGGCCCCAGGGGCATGAAGTCCGGAAACACGAATACGATAAGGCTTGAATCCGTTAAGTAAAAAGAAACCGGAGCACGCAGCTCCGGTTTTACTTTTATTTCCAAAAAGAGAATTAAGAACCGTCCCTCGTTTCTATACATATCGGCAGACGTGATCTACGGCTATATCGGAGAAGCCGTAAGCCTCTGCTTTTGTGAGGCGGCCGTTGCAGACTGCGTTTACGCACTCCAGCAGCTCCGCGCCCATCTGCTTGTAGGTCTTTTCACCGCGGACTATCGAAGAAAGATCGAAGTCCATATTGTCCTCCATCCAGCTGTAGGTGCGCTCGTTGGCAGTCACCTTGAACACAGGCGCGATCGCGTTGCCTGTAGGCGTGCCGCGTCCGGTGGTAAAGATGACCATCTGGCAGCCTGCCGCAACCATGCTGGTAACAGAAGAAATATCGTAGCCGGCGGTATCCATAACTACGGCGCCGCGCTTTGAGGGCCTTACTGCCTGTTCCAAAACTTCTGTTACGGGCCTTGTACCGCCCTTTCTTATGCATCCCAGGCTCTTTTCGTCCAGGGTGGACAGACCGCCTGCCTTGTTGCCCGGTGTAGGCTGGCCCGCTCTGCAATCCTGTCCTGCAGCCTTAAGGTGATCCTCGTAAGCCCTGCAGACCTCTATTATCTGGTTGTGGATGGCCGGAGTAGCGGCTCTTTTAGCAAGCACGTGCTCTCCGCCTATCCATTCTATGGACTCGCTCATCATGGTGGTGGCGCCAAGATCCACAAGAAGGTCCGATAGTTCTCCTACTGCCGGGTTTGAAGCTATTCCGGAAGTCGCATCAGATCCGCCGCACTCTATACCCATAAGAAGCTCGGAGATATCGAAAAGTTCTTTCTGCTGCTCTCCGGCTGCCGCAGCAAGCTCTCTTGCCGCACGTACAGCCTTTTCTATGGTCTTGAGCGTGCCGCCCTCTTCCTGTATGCCGAAAGACACCACAGGCTTGGAGGTCATCTTCTGTATCTTTTCCCTGAGCTGCCTGTGGCCTACAGTTTCGCAGCCAAGGCCTATTATCACAACTCCGTAAACATTGGGATTGCAGGCGAATCCGGTAAGGACCTTCTGGCTCATCGCGGTGTTTGCCGCGACATCGGAGCAGCCTGTGTTGAAGACGATATTTACAGCACCGCGCACCTGGCTGGCAACTATCCTGGAGCTTTCGGAGCCGCAGGCGCAGCTTGGCAGTATAAGGACGTGATTCCTTATACCGGGCCTGCCTTCTGCCCTTCTGTAGCCCCAGAACTTAAGACCGTTGTCTGTCTTTACTATCTGCGGGACCTCCCCGCAGCCGTCGTCTGGTACAAGCTCGCTGTCGTAATCCCTGGGCACGCTGTGGATGTTCTCGTGGTTGACCCAGTGGCCTTTCTTTATCTCCTTATCTGTATGGCCCAGGGACTCTCCGTATTTGATCACGTCCTCGTCCATGGCAAAGTCCTTAAGAGCAACCTTGTGGCAGAACGGGATGTCCTCTTCTGCCTTAAGGCTGAAAAACTCGCTGCCTTTTTGGTAGACAACGTCTTCGCCGCGCTTTATATCCGCAACGGTGGTCACGACATTGTCTGTTTCGTCGATAAGAAGTGCATTGATCTTCATGTTTACAGATCCTTTCATTTATGTTCAGCTATATCTTCAGTATGCGGGCTCGCCCATATAGAGCAAGGTACCGTCTTCAGCCCTGGAAAACCTGGCAAAGAACTCGTCATAGGAGATCCAGCTTTCTCCGGGGTAATTTGCGTGAGGCATGTTGGCCACGCGCCCTATGGTAAGCATGGGCACACGCTTTTTGTTGCGGTAAATGTAATATGTTATCTCTCCGCAGCTGTAGCTGGCCGGTTCCTTGTCCAGCCCGTACAGCTTTATAAGATGTTGCACGAACGCATCCATATCCGGTGCAAGCTTGTGCACAGCATCCCCTGATCCGCCGCGGCTGCACAGCCAGTCGTTTTCGCCATACAGGAAGAAGTAAGGAATGGGCGGGTCTATGCTTTCCGGAAGCACGAATCCTACCAGATCCACAAGTCCGGACCAGGGCGCCGCTGCCGCAAACACCTTTGAAGCCTCTCTGGCAAGCTTGGATGTCATCATTCCGCCGCTGGACTGTCCGCAGGAATAGATCCGGCCTTCATCTATGTTATATCTTTGCAGAATATCCTTTATCATAGCCAGTATGAAGCCGACATCGTCTATGCGCTCGCCTTCATAAAAGCCGTCCCAGAGAAGCACGTTCTTGATTCCGCCCTGCACTTGCTGATGTATTCCGGCCTCCGGGAACACAGCAATAAAGCCGCGCTCTTCTGCTACCCGGCTCATACCCGAAAGGCTCGGGAATGTATCTGCAGAACCTCCGCGCCCGTGCATGCTTACGACCAATGGAACAGGCGTTTTGCTGCTCCTGACTGCCTGCGGCACGTATTCGTACCACTTGCGGGTCATGCCGCCGAACTCCATCTTGTGCAGCTCAAAGCCGTAGTCGTTCATATCTATGCGGTTTCTGAGTGCCTTGCTGCCAAAGCTTCTGTGCCTGCAGGCTTTGTTTAAGAACTGCCATACCTGGCCGGCAAACTCTGCCGAAGGATCTCCCTCAAAGCCGTTTGAGACCCTTACCTGAGCTATTTTTTCCTCGTTGATCTGACTCTTTTTGCAGACGTTGCTCGGAAGCCAGATCTCGTCGGCGCATTCAGAAGAAAACTTTTCCGCATCGGAGTCGTTCTGAGCCTTCCAGTATTCGCAGACAGCAGCATTTGCCCCGCTGTTTTCCTTCCACGCCATCCATACCGGTACCTGAGTCTTTACGGCGCTTATGAAAAGCTCTGAGTCTCCAGTGTCAACACTGCCTAAAGTGGCTCTGCTGTTCAGCAAAGCTTCCGGCAGCATCTCTCCAAAGCTTGCGAGGCCAGACCATTCGCTGCTCATCTTCATTACAGCCTGCTGCGCTATCACCGCGCCGCGGCCAACACCAATGGCGTAGATATTGTCCTGCATAACTATGTAAGCCTGGCGGCTCTGCACCTGAACAAAGACTTTGTTCATATAGTCCGCATCTGTGCCGTCCAAAGCCCAGCAGCCGCCCTCCGGCACCGCAAAGCTGATAAACACATCGTGTTCTTCGGCAAATCTCAGCCAGATGCTGCTTTCGATGTACTGCAGAGGATCCTGGCAGTCCGGGACAGCCACGATAACGCAGGGGCTGTTATATAAAAGCCCTTTCTTTATGTAGGTATAGAAATGGCGGACCTTGCTGCCTTCTGCGATCTTTTCATCAAAAAGGCCATCTATAAGGCAGCGCCTTAGTTCAGTCTTATCGACCTTAAGATCTGCCGGACATTCAGGAAGTTGTTTTACGTTAAGCATCATCCACCTCTTTTACGGAGCAGAAATACAACTTGTCGCTATTACAATAAACCATTTTCGGGCGCCATGCAATTTTGCAATTGCTATGACTTAATCAGCTTTTTCTATGACAAAAGCGGCCGCGATGCGGCCGCTTGCATGGGTTCTATCTTCTATGGTGGCTGAGGAATTATTTAAGATCGTCCATCGCTTTGGCAAGCACTTCCGGTTCGGGGAGCAGTACTATGCGGAAGCGCAGA
>CADALS010000150.1 GCA_902788795.1 uncultured Eubacteriales bacterium
ATAAAGCCCAGAACTCCTGCGTGCAGCATCTGTCCGTTCAGTTTATACGGCTGCTTTGCAGGCCCGTAGACGCAGTCCCCAAGAAGAGGCCTTGCCTTATATGCCATGTGCACCCTTATCTGGTGTGTGCGCCCTGTTTCCAGCTTTGCCTGGAATTCCGTAAATCCCTTGAACTGCTGCAGCGCCTTTATGTGAGTTACAGCGCGTTTTCCGTCCGGCACCACCGCCATGCGGAGCCGGTTCTTTGGATCCCTGCCTATTGGCGCGTCTATAGTAATCTCTTCGTCCGGCAGGCTGTAGAAGCACACGCCGCGGTATATCCTTGTTATGGAGTGCACTGCAAACTGCTCCGTAAGCCCCCTGTGGGCCTGGTCTGTTTTAGCAACTACCAGAAGCCCGGAGGTGTCCTTATCTATCCTGTGGACTATGCCTGGGCGCTCCGTTCCATTTATAACAGAGAGCTTTCCGCAGTGGAACAGAAGAGCGTTTACAAGCGTTCCGCTGAGGTTTCCCGCTGCCGGGTGCACCACCATGCCCTTAGGCTTGTTTACGACTATCAGATCATCGTCCTCGTAGACTATGTCCAGTGGGATATCCTCCGGAACGGCATCGCAGGGAACGGCAAGAGGAAGATTCAGCTGGATACGCTGCCCTTCCTTAAATGCCTGCTTTTTGGAAGACAGCAGCTTACCGTCAGCAAAAACACATCCGTCTTCTATAAGCTTTTGAATATAGCTCCTGGAAACATCTTCATAAAGCTGAGAAAGCACGCGGTCGGCCCTTTGCCCCGCGTGCTCAGCATCTATTATGAATTCTGTGACTGTGTTATTGTCCATCCGGCTTCTCCGTCTTTGCAGAAAGCAATGTGACTATCACCAGTATGGCGCAGCCTACTGTTATTCCAATGTCCGCCACGTTGAAAACAGGCATTATCTGTATGTTGAAGAAATCCACAACGTAGCCGTAGATGACCCTGCTTACAAAATTGCCAAGGCCGCCTCCGAGTATCAGCCCCAAAGACAGCAGCTCACACCTGGTCATCTTTTTTCTGCTGACCACTGCATAGATAACTATGCCTGCCATAAGCAGAGCGGTGAATATCTGCAGAAGCAGCTGTTTATCTTCCAGTATGCCCCAGGCAGCGCCGGTATTGCGTATGTATGTCAGCTCAAAAACACCTTTGATGACCGGTATGGAGGACCCAAGCTCCATAGAAGATGCAACGATGTGTTTGCTGATCTGATCCAGGATCAGTACCAGCGCGGCAGAGGAAAAGAACAGTATCATTCTTCTTTGTTCTCTTCCAGAGTCTCTTCCAGATTTATGACTCTGGTCTTGGACATGTCGTTGTCCTCTTCGGCAGGAGCAGCGGCCTCTTCTGCCTTAGCTGCAGCGTCCTCCTTGGGAGCGTCTTCGGCTGCGGCATCGTCCTTAACAGGCTCCATATCCATTCTGGTAAGGCTCTCGAACTGAGCCTGGGCAGAAGCTACATCTGCAGTTGCCTGCACCGGCGCCTGGAGCCTTGCTCCGAAGATGTCCTGATCCACAGCATCGAAACGATCCAGCTCCGCATGGAGAAGATTGCTTATGCGGTGCTTTATGGAGCTTACCCTGTAAGCAAGCTCTTTTTCTTCTTCGCGAAGCTTTTCTACGTTTTCCTTAGCGTTTCTGATAAGCTGGTCTGCATCCAGCTCTGCGTTCTTAACGATTATTTCTGCACGCTTTTCTGCGCTTGCGGAGATATCGTTCATGAGCGCTCTGGCGGACTCCAGGGTCTTGATAACGGAGCCCTCCTGAGCCTTGTATTCGTCCAGCTTGGCGTTTGCGGCAGCAAGCTGAGCAGTAAGGTCTTCTACCTGAGCGTTGTATTCGTTTACTGTGGCTACCATTTCGTCCAGGAAATCGTCTACCTGGTCTGCGTTGTAGCCGCGCATAGCTTTATCGAACGCTTTTTCTTCTATTTGCTGAATTGTAAGCATTGTAATGCCTCCGTTCTATAGCAGTATGGCCAAAACTCTGTAGATCAGACCAGCTGCTATCAGAGTGAGCCACGGTGAGAAATCGATGGGAATGTTTAAATTGAGCCTTGCAAGAAGATTCCTGAAAGGCTTGAATATAGGCTCCAGATAGTACGCCATTTTAACGTAGATATCGTAGAGCTGAGTGCCGGGCCTTACGAACCACGACATTATGCAGTATGCAAGCACCGCGAGTTCGAAGAGCCTGAATACTATAAAAAGCAGCAATCTGAGCATAGCTAATTAAAGGCGCGGAAGTTCTGCCTTATCTCCACATGCTCTGAGCTGAGGAAGGCGCAGCCTGCTTGGAGCTGTCCTTGTAGGTAACGTCTACGTTTTCCGGAGCGAATACGAAGATGTTGTTGGTTACCTTCTGAACGTTGCCGTTGAGAGCATAGGTAGCGCCGGAGAGGAAATCGAATATCTTCCTTGCGATATCTGTTTCCAGGTTCTCCAGGTTTATGATAACAGGCTTCTTTGCCTTGAGGCTGTCTACCAGCTTGGGGCATTCTTCGAAACCGTTGGGCTCTATTACTACCATCTTGAACTGGCTGGTATACTTGTTTCCGCCCATGGTCTGCCTGGTCACTTCTGTGCGCGCAACAGTTTCCATGCGGGGAGCGGCTGCGGGCTTGCGTACTTCAGCGGCAGGAGCAGCTTTCTTTTCTTCTTTTACCTCTCTGGTTTCCCTTACAGGCCTTGCTTCCCTTACTTCCCTTGCAGCAGGCTTTTTCTCTTCGGTAACTTCTACTTCATCTTCATCATCGTCTTCGATCTCTATGCCGACGACTTCCTTAAGCTTGTCGATAAAACCCATCTTTACACCTCTTATTTACTGTAATCTCTTTCTCCAAAGATCGCCGTGCCCACTCTGATGTGGGTGGCGCCCTCTTCAATAGCTATTTCAAAATCGTGGCTCATGCCCATAGACATGATATCTATATCCGGGAGAGGCCCCACTTTGAGCTCCGCAAAGAGCAGGCGCAGCTGTCTGAAATACTGCCTTACTTCTTCCGGATCTTCCGAGTACGGAGCTATCTCCATGAGCCCGCGAATTTTAACGTTTTTAAGTTCTGCCGCTATCTGCGGGGCAAGCTGCCTGGCTTCCTCTACGGTAAGCCCGAACTTGCTTTCCTCGTGGGCAACGTTTACCTGCAGAAGTATCTCCGCTGTAATGCCTGCCTGCGCGGCTCTTTTGTCTATTTCCTGCGCAAGGTGCATGCTGTCCACTGAATGGATGAGGCACACCTTACCTATTACGCTTTTTACTTTGTTGGTCTGAAGGTGGCCTATCAGATGCCACCTGACATCCGACTTTACCAGAGGCTGCTTGGAGAGCAGCTCCTGGACCTTGTTCTCCGCAAAATCCATCTGACCGCAGGCGGCTGCAGCATCCACGGCTTCTGCCGGGTGGAGCTTGCTTACCGCAATAAGCGTTATGTCTTTTGGATCCCTTCCGCAGCGCTTTGCGGCGTTTTCCATGCGCTGCCTTATGACATCTATGTTATTCTTTATAGTTTCTTGCATCTTTAAGGACCTCGTCGTACTGCTTTACGGCTCCGCCATCAGCAATAAGTGTGTCCGTATCCCCTTCTATAAGGATCTCCACAGCTTTGAAGCTGTACTTTCCGTCCAGGCCCAGAACGTATACACCTACGTTTTCTCCGTTGGTGGTAAGGGCGCTGGATGGTACCAGAAGGCCGTTCGTTACACTGGTGATTATGGTTGCATCCACAGTGCGCAGCTGGCAGAACTTATCGTAGTATCTGGTTACCTTGGCTATGGCCAGCTGATGCTCTTTGCCATCTACTATCTGAGTAACAGTTGCCGGCACCTGATCTGTATCGTTGAACTTGACGGTTATCTCCTGGCCTGCTTTGTAGCTGCCTTTTTCGTCCTTGGTAACTACGATGACTACGTACCAGGTATCGCTGTTTACCTGCTTGAATATCGGGGTGTCTTCTTCTACTTCTTTTGGCTTTTCGGACTCAGGAGTTATCTTGTCCATATCGGCCACTTCGTCCGGATCCAGCTGAGCCAGCTTGTCCGGGGCGAATACTGCCTCCTGGCCGTCCAGAAAGTAGCTTACTGTTCCGGTTGCTGAGGTGTAGAAGGACTTCTTCTGCCCTCCGCTGTAGACATCGGCAACCAGAATGCCCACCCTTGTTTTGTGGCCTTCCTCAATATAATAACTGACGCTGCCGGCACCGCCGGAAGAAAACACCGTCTCTTTCCTTGCCACTATGCATCTGGCACGAGCCTGTTCCTGCACCTGAGCGAAGTTAACCACAACGCTTCTGAGTCTGGACCCGCCTATGTCCGGGAAGATGTAAAGGTAAAGGTAAAGCCCGGCAAGAACGAGTACGAAGGCCAGAGCGACTATTACAGGCAGACGGCTCTTCTTCTTTTCTTCCATGTGATATATTTTAACAAAAGAATAC
>CADALS010000151.1 GCA_902788795.1 uncultured Eubacteriales bacterium
GGCCCGCACCAGCGGCTCGGAAGCCTTGGCGCAGCCGGCTTTGCAGGCCTTATAATCATAAAGGGCGGCTACTGGATGAGGCGAGTGCTCAACTTTACCGATCCTTTCGAAGATGCGCTCGGCAGCGGATACCAGGTATCCCAGGGTCTCCTGGCGTTCGGAAGCGGTGGGGTTTTCGGAGTGGGCCTTGGAAAGAGCATGCAAAAGGCCCTGTACCTGCCGGAAGCCATGAGCGATTTCATCCTTCCCATAATAGGAGAAGAGCTTGGATTCGTAGGCGTTATGGCCCTGATGGCAGTCTACCTCTTCCTTATCTGGAGAGGCTGCCTGGTAGCTATAAACGCAAAAGACCTGTTCGGTACCATGCTGGCAGGCGGTATAACACTGCACATTGCGCTGCAGGTAATACTCAACATAGCAGTAGTAACTGCATCCTTCCCGCCCACAGGCGTAGTGCTTCCGCTCATAAGCCTCGGCGGTACAGCAACAGTGCTGTTCATGGCGGAGCTGGGGATGCTGTACAATATATCAAAACAAGCTGAAGAGAGGGACGTTTGATGAAAGTAGTACTCAGCTGCGGCGGAACCGGCGGCCACATCTACCCGGCAATAGCCATCGCGGATAAAATAAAAGAGCATCACCCGGATGCGGAGATCCTGTTCATAGGTACCAAGCTTGGCATGGAGAACGATCTTGTTCCCAAGGCTGGCTATAAAATAGTCGGCATAGATGCCAAGGGCATAGACAGGAAGAACCTGCTCAAAAATATCGAGACTGTTGTTACTTACTTTGAGGGCAGCCACGAGGTAAAGCGCATACTCAAGGAGTTTAAGCCGGACGTTGTAATAGGCACCGGCGGCTACGTTACAGGCTCTGTAATAAGCCAGGCCCACAGGATTGGCATCAAGTGCTGCATCCACGAACAGAACGCAGTGCCGGGCGTTGCAAACAAGTACCTTTCCGGCAACGCGGACAAGGTGTTCATAAGCTTCGAAGGCACAGAAAAAGCGTTCCGCCACCCGGAAAGAGTTACACTTACGGGCAACCCCATCAGGAGCAGCTTTACTGCCCTGGACAGGGAAGAGTGCCGCAAGGCTCTCGGACTTTCCCCGGAAGACAAGATGGTCCTTGTCTTTGGCGGAAGCCTTGGCGCAGAAGTGCTCAACAGAGAGACTCTCGGACTGGTTGACGAAATGGCCGGGAGCGGTATAAAATTATATTTTGTGACAGGCAAGCGTTATTACGAAAAAATAAAGGCTGCCGTGGACAGCAAGGCAGACACAGAAGGGCTCACCCTTATAGCCTACGCGGACAACATGCCTCAGCTTATGAGCGCAGCGGACCTTGTGGTAAGCCGCGCCGGAGCCATAGCGGTCTCCGAGATAACAGCCAGCGGAAAGCCCAGCGTTCTGGTGCCTTCTCCTAATGTCACGAACAACCATCAGTATCACAATGCTAAAGCTGTTGCAGACGCAGGCGCAGCTCTTCTGATAGAAGAAAAGGATCTGCCGGAAGGCGGCAACGTTCTTGCCAAAAAGGTCCTGGAGCTTGCAAAGGACAGCACAAAGCTGCAGCAAATGTCCGCAGATGCCGCCAGGATAGGACGCGTGGATGCGGCAGAGGTAATATACAAGAACCTGGAACTGTAATATGGGTTTCGAAGAAGATCTCGAAAACAGGGTGTGGGCAGATCAGTCCGCAGACGGCGAAGCTGACGAAGTCTTGGAAGAAGACTACGAAGCCTACGAAGAAGACGCTCCGGAAGAAGACATCCCGGAGGACGTTCAGAAGGCAGCAAACAAGGCTGTCCAGACTTTGAGCGCGCTGAAACTTGCTTTAAAGAACAGCCGCAGCAGCGATAAGCCCAAAAAACGCAGAAGGCGCAGGAAGGCCAATCCTTTCTTTGTGCTTTTTGTTATAATACTCATTCTGATCGGAATGTTCCTGATACTTAATTCCGACATTTTTGCCATAAGAAACATAGAGGTGGAGGGCAACCACTACTACACGCCGGCGCAGATAATAGACATGTCCGGCATAGAGAGCGGCAAAAACCTGTTTTTTGAGCTCAAGCCAAGGGCTGCCAGAAACAACCTGCTGAAGACCCCTTACATCAAGTCTGTCAAGATAGAGCGCATACCAACCGGTACCGTAAAGATAACCGTTGAGGAAAGGCTGGAATACGCAGCTATAGCTGGCGCAGAAGGCCAGTTCTGGGTAATAGACAGAGACGGCATGGTGCTCAGGATAGCCGAGGAGGCTCCTGAAGTTACCATTATGGAGGGCATAGATCTTGGAGAATCCGAAGAAGGCAAGGCTATAAAAGTAAAGCAGACCTACCTGTTTACCGAGACCTTAAGGCTGCTTGCCGCTACCGAAAACATGGACCTCTACTTTAAGAGAGTCTATTTCTCCGCGGCCGTTGTAAGGGCCTACCTTGGAGATCAGTACTACTGCGAAGGCGCTCCGGAGAACATCTTCAAAAGCCTTCCTGCAATAAAGGAACTTGCCGAACAGCACTACGCCCAGAACATAGACAAGGGCGTTATAAAGGTCGGCACCAACGGCTATCTTTCCTTCAACCCCAAGATAGACTGATATCCGCATCCTAAGAGGTGATGATATGAAAACTCTGAGAAAAACAATATCGCTGATATTGATACTATGCATATGCCTGAGCTGCTTTGTGACGGCGCATGCAGCAGGATCGAATCTGAGGCTGAGCAGCAGTGCTACAAGCGTCAAAGTTGGCGACACTGTCACAGTCACGGTAACGCTTAATGGTAATCCTGAGGTTGCAACGCTGACTGGCGGGTTCAGGTTTGACAAAAACGTTTTTGAGGCTGTTAGTGTAAGCAACGGCAACGCATCAGGCGCGAGTGTCACACTTTTCCTGCTGGATGCCAACGGCGATCCTATCAGAAGTTCGGTAGCTTCAACAGTGGCTGAAGCGAATAGCAAAGGTACTGTCGGTTTTGCATTCAGTGTAAATCTCAACGGGAATGAACCTGTATCTATGAGATATTCCTGCATTCTCAGTGTCCAGCTTAGGGCAAAGGCTGAAGGCAGCTGCAGTTTTGTGCTTTACGAGGATACTGCAACATACCCTGCAGGAGGAGCTAACGCATTCAAGTCAAATTCTGCACAGACTATAACAATTGCATCTGAGCTTCCGACATACACAGTTTCCTTCGACATCCACGGACACGGCACGCAGCCGGAATCCCAGACCGTTAAAAAGGGCGGCACAGCTACAAACCCAGGCAACCTTTCGGCTGAGGGTTGGGAGTTCGGCGGTTGGTTCGCAGATGCCGGCTACGGTTCGGCTTTTGATTTCGGCACCGCAATAAATGGTAACACCACCATACACGCAAAGTGGACAAAGGTCCATGTGCACACACTCGTCAAGACTGAGGCTGCTGCTGCGGACTGCACTAACGCTGGTCACACCGAGTACTGGACTTGCACCCAATGCGGCAAGCTTTTCAGCGACGCAGAAGGTAAGACAGAGATCAGCCAGCCTGCCACTGTGGTAGCAGCCCTTGGGCACAGCTGGGATGAAGGCAAGCACACTGTCGAACCCACATGTACAGCCGGCGGAACAAAGGAATACACCTGCACACGCTGCGGAGAAAAAAAGACAGAAGAGGTTGCGGCTCTCGGCCACGACTGGGATAACGGAAAGTACACGAAGGAGCCTACCTGCACCGAAGACGGAACAAAAGTAATCACCTGCACACGTTGCAGCGAGACTAAGACAGAGAAAGTAGGGCCTCTTGGCCACGATTACCCGGCACCCAGGTACACCTGGAGCAGGGACTTAAGCAAGGTATCCGCCAGCGTAACATGTTCCAGGAGCGGCTGCGGCAACACAGTTACCGAGACCGTACCCACAGAAAAGAGAGATGACCTGGCAGTCTGCGGACAGCCCGGAAGAACAGTCTACACAGCAAGCTTCTCCAACGCTCTGTTTACAAAGCAGACCAAAGAGATAAAGACCGCTGTTACCCCGCACACCCTTGTCCACTACGATTCGGAGGACGTAGGCTGCGGCGAGCCAGGACGCAGAGAGTACTGGTACTGCTCCGTATGCGGCAAGTACTTTGCCGATAAGGACGCAAACACAGAGCTCAAGCAGGAAGACCTTACGGTAGAGGCTGTAGGCCACAAGTTCAAGGAGCCGGTCTGGACCTGGAGCGAAGACTTCGGATTCGCAAGCGTAAAGCTTGTCTGCGAGCGCTGCAACGAAGAGTTCGAGGCTGACGGCCAGATAACCAAGAACGGCAACATGCGCGTAGCAACAGCCAAGATAGAAGAGATCGAATACAAAGGCTATAAGTACATAGATGCCCCGGGCCACTCCGTAAGTCTCACAAGCGCTAAGGATCCGGAAGGCAAGACTGTAAAAGTAGAGATCACAG
>CADALS010000152.1:0-1136 GCA_902788795.1 uncultured Eubacteriales bacterium
AGGTGTTTATGCCTTACCTGATAATCTACTACGAGCAGAGCCTTAAGATGGAGAACTACGTTCTCATAATGGCTCCGGCTATAATAGTGGCCGCTGTTGTAACCGCTCTGTACGGCAGGGTCTACGACAGCAAGGGCTTTGCATTTGCCGTGGTCCCAGGCGCAGTAATGCTTATGGCAGGCTACGTGCTGCTGTACTTTACAAGGACCATGGTGCCGGTGTTCATAGGCTCTCTGCTTATGATGAGCGGCTACCTTACCGGCATGTCCGTGTTCGGCGCCCAGATAAGGGATCTTATACCGGAGGGCAGGGCCGGCCAGTTCCAGGGCGTGCGCATAATAGGGCAGGTGTTCGTGCCCGGGCTCATAGGGCCTTACATCGGGTCCGCAGTGCTTGCGGACGCGGAGATCATAACCAACAGCGACGGCACCACAAGCTTTCTTCCAAACGAGAAGATATTCCTGGCAGCCCTTATAGTTGCTGTCCTGATGTGCGCCGTTCTGCTGCTTGTAGGAAGAGTCAAGCGTCAGAAGGATCAATAGGAGAGTAGAAATGCTTTTCAGTAAAAAGAGCCGGAGGCTCAGGGAAAACATAAAGAAGTTCAGCAAAAAAAGCGTGGATCTGGACAAGTTCGTAAAGGACATCTACGTGGACAACGGACTTGCCTACATCTCCTGCAACGTTACTGACTATTACGACATAATAGACAGGCTCTCGGTCAGCGGCTACGAGTGGATAAACGGCCATTTTGCAAGGTTTCTGGAGCAGAACGCCAACTACATACCCACGGAGTATCCTATAGTTCTGGAGATCTGCGGTCACAGGTTCACAAAGGAGCAGCAGGAGAGCATAGAGGCCACCATAGCGGACTACTACGCTCTTAAGATGGGTGATACCCAGATGGAGCTGGAAAAGAACAAAGGCAGGGCAATATTCCTTGCAGTTATGGCAATGGTGTTTGCCGGCTTCGTGTACCTTACATCAAGGCTTACCGGCGCTGCCGTAGGCGTGCTGGTAGAGGTGGTGTTCATACTGTTCTGGGTATTCGTGTGGGAGCTTGCGGACTGCCTGCTCTTTGAGAGGCGAGATCTCAGGGAAGCCCGTACAGAGGCCGCTCAGCTGGCCAGCCTTAAGGT
>CADALS010000152.1:1167-5567 GCA_902788795.1 uncultured Eubacteriales bacterium
GGAAGAAAAGGCCATAATACGGGAAATATTCGAGGACGACGTTATAATACCTTCAGACGAGTGGTAAACTTAGAGGCGGTTCTCAGGCTTACAAAGAGGATTTATCATGGATTGGAAAGACATCTACCCAAGGCCTCAGCTGCGCAGGGAAAAGTGGCAGAGCCTCTGCGGGGACTGGCTCATAAACAGCGCCTGGGCAGGCGGCGGTGATTTCTCCGTCGTGCCTTCCTGCAGGCCGGAGGAAGAGCTGTTCTGCAGCACAAGCTTTGATTTTGAGAGGACAGACGATGTGGTGCTGCTGCATTTCGAGGCAGTGGACCAGATCGCGGACGTGCGCCTCAACGGCGTGGACCTCGGCATTCACAGCGGAGGCTACCTGCCATTCGAGTTCGATATCTCGGAGCTGGCTCTGGACGGCATAAACACGCTGGAAGTCCACGTTGTGGACCGCTTAAGCCACGATCTTCCCTACGGAAAGCAGAAAAAAGAGAGGGGCGGAATGTGGTACACGCCCATGTCCGGAATATGGCAGAGCGTGTGGATAGAGCAGGTCCCCAAAGACTATATCCGCTCGGTACGCATTACCCCGGATCTTAAAGGTGCCACTATTACCGTTGAGTGCCCCTGTGAGGCCCAGATAAGCCTTCTGAAGGCCGAAAACGCTGCAGAAGGACAACTATCCCAAAGCGGTAAAAAACCTTCTGAAACAGGTGTTTTTTGCCCTGAGGCAAGGCTTCTTTCCAAAGCAGGGGACTACCAGGTATTCCGCATAGAGCCGGAAGATCCGCGCCACTGGACCCCGGAGGATCCCTACCTTTACAGGGCAAGGGTCACAGCCGGAAAAGACAGCGCGGAAGTTTACTTCGGGCTCAGGACCATAGAGATCAAAGAAGTCAGCAGTGTAAACCGTGTCTGCCTCAACGGAAAGCCCGTATTCCTGCACGGCGTGCTGGATCAGGGTTACTTTGCGGACGGCTTCATGCTCCCCGCGGATCCCGCCGAGTACGAGCGGGACATACTCCGCATGAAGGAGCTCGGCTTCAACATGCTCAGAAAGCACATCAAGATAGAGCCGCGGCAGTTCTATTACGACTGCGACCGCCTTGGCATGCTTGTAATGCAGGACATGGTAAACAACGGGGAGTACAGCTTCTTCTCCGATACGGTGCTGCCCACAATAGGCATAGGCCACTCGGACCGCAGCGCAGCGCGGGATTACCGCCAGGACGTCTTTATAGACCACAGCCGTCAGACTGTGGAGCTTTTGTATAACCATCCAAGCATAGTGGCCTGGACCATATTCAACGAGGGCTGGGGCCAGTTCGATTCGGACGATCTCTACGACATGTTTAAGGACTGGGACAGCACCCGCCTTGCAGACAGTGCGTCCGGCTGGTTTGCCCAGGAAAAGTCGGACTTCGACAGCCGCCACATATACTTCAGAACGCCGCGCATAAAGAAGGGCGGCAAGGGCGGAAGGCCGCTGTTTATCAGCGAATGCGGAGGCTACAGCCTGGAGGCAGGAGGCCACGGAGAAAAAGGGCCGCTCAACCCTGGGCAGAGCGCCAAGTCCTACGGCTACGGCAAGTGCATGGACAGCGCCCAGCTCACCTCCAGGATAGAGGCCATGTACGATAAAATGATCATCCCGGCCATAGCCTTGGGCTGCTGCGGCTGCATCTACACACAGCTGTCGGACATAGAGGACGAGATCAACGGCCTCTATACCTACGACCGCAGCAAATGCAAGGTAGACAAAGCGCGGATGAAAACAATAGCTGGAAAGATAAAAGCTGAGATCTGATCTCAGCTTTTCTTTTCGTAGCTAATTGCGTAGAATACTACGGACATTATTGCGGCGATGGTCCAGCCGACTGGCCATGCGCACCAGATGCCGGTGGAGCCAAGCGCGGTCCTGGAAAGGATAATGGCCAGGACTACGCGCAGTATCAGGTCCGTAAAGGTGCTGAACATGAACTTGCCCATAAGGCTTGTGCCGCGCAGCACGCCGTCGGCCACAAGCTTGGCGGAAACTACAAAGTAGAAGGGCGAGAGTATGCGCAGGAACACTATCCCTGTGTCCATGGCCTGCGCGGACGGGCTGGTCATGAACAGTCCAAGGAACACCTTTCCGGCAAAGAAGTACAAAAGAACCAGCGGAACGCACAGCAGCCAGACCATCTTAAGGCCTGCTCTGGCCCCTGCTTTTATCCTGTCCGTCTTTCCCGCTCCGAGGTTTTGCGCTGAGTAGTTGGATATGCCGTTGCCTATAGTGGTAAAGGATGTTATCACCAGGTTGTTCAGCTTTACCGCCGCGGAATAGCCCGCCATAACGCCAGCGCCGAAGCTGTTTATAACGCCCTGTATGATTATATTTCCAACGGATATGAAGCTCTGCTGCAGCATGCTTGGCACCGCAATAAGCGCCAGCTTCTTAAGTATCCTTGCGGAAAACAGAGGTGCCTTTTCTTTTACCTGAAGCTTTCCCACGCGCTTCATTACCACCACCAGAGCCAGCACGCAGCTGACTCCCTGGCATATCAGGGTAGCCCAGGCAACGCCGGCAACTCCCATATTAAAGCCAGCCACGAACCATATGTCCATGCCTATGTTTGTAAGGGAAGATGCCGCAAGGAAAATAAAGGGCGTTTTGGAATCGCCCATGGCCGAAAAGATGCCCGTGGATATGTTGTAGAAGAACACGAAGGGCAGGCTCAGTATGTAAATGTCCAGGTAGAGCTTGGAATCCGCGAAAACTTCCGCAGGCGTGTTGATCAGCCGCAGCATAGGGCTGCAGAAAAGAATGCCAAGAAGCATCAGCGCCGCGCAGAGCACGCCGCTTGCAATAAGGGATGTTGAAATGGCTGTTTTAACTCTTTTAAGATCCTTGGCCCCGAAATACTGCGAAACTATAACGGAGCAACCTATGTTGCAGCCGAAAGCGATCGCTATGAATATAAGGGTTATCTCGTAGCTGTTTCCGACAGCGGCAAGCGCGTTTTCTCCTATGAATTTGCCTGCCACAAGGCTGTCTGCGATATTGTATAACTGCTGGAATATGACGCTGCCGAAAAGCGGCATGCAAAAGCGCCAAAGTACAGACTCTGGCCGTCCTGTAGTAAGATCTCTGTTCATCGTTTCTGCTTTCTGTACTGCGCAGGAGTTATCCCTGTTTCATCCTTAAAACACTGGATAAAATAGTTTGTCGTATTGAAGGCCAGGTGTTCCGCGATCTCTGAGACCGACCTCTCCGTGCTCTCAAGTATAAGCTTTGCGCGCTCTATCTTGGCGCGCTTTATGTAGGCGTTTATCGAAAGCCCTGTCTCTTTCTTGAATTTGTCCGAAAGGTAATACTCTGTGTAGCCGCAGATGGCAGCCAGGTCCTTGATATATATCCTGCGGTCTATGCTGAGCTCTATGTAATCGCAGCATTTCTGGACAGCAAGCGAATACCCGCGGTCCGCCCTGGCGTGGTGTACGCGGAAGATAAAATCGTGGTACATTGCCATGGTGAGCGATTCAAGATCCTTTATGCTCCAGCTGTCCTCTCCGGCCTGTATGTAATAGTCCCCGAGAGGGTAGGCTATCTCCGGGGAAAGCCCGCCTTCCATTGCCGCGCGGCACACAAGGGATGTGAATACCGTAAGGTTCGTCTTTGCCTGGCGCAGAGGATCGCGCCCCTTTACAGGAACACCTGTACTGATGCTTGCGCTTCCCTGCAGCGCAGCCTGGTAGTTGATATCGCCGTTGCGGACCATAGCTAAAAGGGCCTTTTCCATGCGGTAGACCTTGTTGCGGTCGTGGCCTTCTTTGGGCGAAATTTTGTAGCTTTGTCCAATCTTGGGGATGGCTTTTTCCAGGGTCAGGTAGTCTGCCTGGACGCGGGGGTCAAGTTTTTCTGCCATTTTTTCGCTCTCCGGTTTTATAAATGCACCTTTTTTGATGGATCATGCTGCCGTTGTATCCTATTAATGATAATAACATCACGCTTGCGCAAGGTCAAATATATTGTCACGAAATATTGTAACTTTTTCATAGCTATTGTCTTTTGCGGACCGCGCTGTTTTTCGTACAATGTACTTGTTAATAATGGCATGGCAAAAGCGCTTGCCCGCACTCATACAATTTCATAAAGGAGGAAGCCCAAGATGGCACAGCATAAGTTATCACAAAGTGAGATAGACGGCGTTCAGTACAGACGCGCTAAGCTCTGGCAGATCATTCTCATCGCATGCAATGCATTCAACGGTATGGCGGTATACAGCCTTATAAACATGGCTACGTATTCAGCCAGCATAGGCTACGGCATAGCAACTGTGGCAGTCGGCGGACTCCTTGTCTTTACGCGTATCTTCGACGCCGTTACCGATCCTATGCTTGCCTTCCCGTACGACAGGATG
>CADALS010000153.1 GCA_902788795.1 uncultured Eubacteriales bacterium
TATTTTGCTTGATGAATTTTTTTTTTTTTTTTTACAGCTCAAGCAGCTTGCCCAGCACTTCATCCGCCATCCCCAGCAGTTCCTCGTTGGGGGATTCACTGTAGGCCAGTCCAAGCTGGGGCAATTCGATTTGCGGAAGGTCAAGCGACATATCCAATGCATCCGCCACCGCCTCCAGTGTCACCTTATAATCCTCAATGGTCTCCTGCAAGCCCTCCAATGTGACTTGATAATCCTGCCGGTAAGGTTTATGAATATGATCCTTGATTTCCTGCACGGAACGGTTTAAGCGTTCATGAAACATCTCTGTCTTGGTGGAAGCGCACACATAGCCCTGAATGGTTGAAAAATCCGGAAAGTGGGCATTGTCTTCGTGCATAAAAACAATCCCTTTTTCTTCTGTGTCAGATTCTCCCGACGTTTTTCGAAATACTCTAAATACATCGGGTGGGAGCTCAAGGGGTCTTAAATATGCGATAAAGCGAATTATCTCTTTCCGCAGAACCTCTGCGCGCTCATAGGGAGCTTCAAACATCCGGTATCCGCATATTGCGCAGCTGCAGGGCTTTGCACTTTCTTTCACGGCACCGCAGCTGATACATTTGAATTCAGCCATACTCAATCAACTCCTAATGCCTTTTTGGCAGCTTCTAAAGGTGTGGCATAGAAAATAACATCGATTTCTTCCTTCAGGTCGGATCTCAGCTTGTCGTACTTGGCTTTGCTTTCTGCCGGAAGCATAATCTTTTTCGCTCCGGCATTTGCCGCAGCAACAAAAATCTCATCGAGCTCTGTAGTAATCGGCATCATGCTGCCGGACATCACTACTCTCCCGCAAATGACAAGTGCCGGAAGAACGGCTCTGTTCGCAAGACCGGAAAACAATCCAACCACCTCAGCGACTGAGATCTCATCGCTGACGCCCCGGCTCTGAAGGTCGTTAAAGTACAGGCCATAATCATAGTCGTCAGCGGATCCGGATATCAGTTGTTGCCGTTTCCGCCGTTGCCGGAGTTATTGTTCCCGCCGTTGTTGCCGCTGTTGTCTCCGGAATCATCACCAGGCTTATCCTTGTCCTTATCTTTGTCCTTATCCTTGTCCTTATCTTTATCCTTATCCTTATCATCAGGATCGGGCTCGGGATCTGGTTCGGGTTCCGGAACGTCTATATCGTCCACGTTATACGTTGTGCCCCAGTATACCAGCGGTGAGATAGGATAGATATTGCTGTCCGGGTTATGCATCGGGCAATAGAATCCGGGAATATCGTGACCATAGTCGAATACACTCTTTTGGATAGATTCCTTCTGAGCATCGCTCATCCTGCTGACCGGTGTGTACAGGCTGAAGGATGCAACCATCTCCTCCCAGGATATTCCTGCAGGGCGCTGTACGCAGCTCTTAGTTCCTATACGGGGGCAAAGCGGTGTTGCAAGATAACCGGTATCTGCACATACAGAAACTATCTGCCTTGCATCGCTGAATTCCTTGGGCTGAGTGCCGCTGATGAAGATCTCGGATCTGATCTCATCGCCAGGAGTGAGCGCAGTCGGAAGCTTTCCGGTCTTTTTGTCTACAGCAACAGTTACAAAATCTCCTCTGAGCTCGAATGTCCCTCTTTCATCGAAGGAACCGACCTGCTCCATTATGGTCCTCCACAGATTTGCGGCGCGTGCACTGTCCTGACCCATGGATATATTGGTGTCGCAGCCTATCCATGTTGCTGCGGAGTACCTTGGGATAACACCGCAGAACCATATATCGAACTGATCGGATGTAGTTCCGGTCTTACCGCCGGCAGGCTGAGATGCTATCCTTGCGCTGCGGCCGAGACCGTATTCAACGTTGGTCCTGAGCATATCCAGTACAAGAGATGCTACGTTTTCGTCAAATACTCTTGTCTTCTCCGGCTGGGATTCAAGTATTACATCTCCGCGCCTGTTGATGACCCTTGTGTAGCATGTGTACTCTATGTGTTCTCCGTAGTTGCCGAAGGTGGAGTAAGCAGACGCCATCTCGAGCGGAGAGATTCCCTTGGACTGACCGCCAAGAGCCAGAGCAGCCGGGTTGATATCGTTGACCTCACCGCTCTTTACAAGAGTAGTGATACCCATCTTCTCCAGGTTGTTTACGAGATCCATAGGATCCAGTTCCCTGTAAAGGTTTACTGCGCAGGCATTGATCGAGCGCTCAAGAGCATCTCTGAGGTAAGTTATACCGGTGTAGCCTGCGTATACGTTCTTAGGCCATATCCTTCCGCCTGTAGCTCCGGGAGCGTCATCTATAGGATATGCAGCCGTAAATATGGTACCTTCTCCGGACAGAGAATTCTCATAACCCTTCTGAATTGCAGTGGAGTATACAGACAGCGGCTTTATGGAAGATCCGGTCTGTCTTGGAGCTGTAGCTCTGTTAAACAGCAGCGATCCCTTGATGCCTCTTCCGCCTATCATTCCGCGAAGATATCCGGTGCCGTTCTCTACTATAGCGGTAGCAGACTGCGGCTGGACTATCGGGGTCCTGAGCTCTACATACTTAGGTACTACTGTCATGGTACCGTCGTCATTTCTGACGATAGCATCCGGATAATCAGTAAAGAAATCCGGGGAGATCCATACATCACCGTCTGCATCCCTGGTCTTGTATTTGGCCGGAATGATTAAGTAGCAGTTGCTCATGGTGTACAGACTATCGCCGTTGAAGTAGTACATGTCCTTGATATACAAAGCAACATCAAGGCCTGTAGCAACCTTAGTATTGTAGATATTGAGCCTTGGATTCTTGTATATCTCAAGAGCTCCGTTTTCTTTGAAATCGAACTCGCCTTGGTTGAACACGAAAGCTCTTTCGGGAGTCAGCATATAATCGATATCGTACAACATTATCCTTGTACGGTCATCGTTCAATATGTTGCGGTTCGCGTCCATCTTAAGAGCGCCGCGCCTTACTACCGGGAAGTTGGAATCATCCGCGTAGACGGAATCCAGCACAGACTGGATCTTCGGATCTATTGTGGAGTAGATCAGAAGTCCGCCGGAATACAGCAAGTCATAAGCCTCTGTATAAGTAAGTCCGTTCTTCTTCTGAAGGTCGGAGAGGACCTTTTTTACCACGTAATCAGAGAAGTAGGAGGTCTCTACCTTTGTTTCGATGTTCATGCCCGGGTTGAGATATCCTCTGATAGTCTCGGACTGAGCTACGGAATAGGTCTCATCGTCTATCTTGCCCTGATCGTGCATCTGCTTAAGTACAGTCCAAAGCCTTGCCTGGCCGGCATCGTTGTAATAAACGGTCCAGACGGAATTGGAGGATATGATATCGTAAGCAGACCTGTCCTGTATGGAAGACGTGGATATCCTCTTAAGAGGCGAATACGCCAGCGGGTTTTGAGGCAAGGCTGCAAGCATTGCGCATTCCACCAACGTCAGATCTTTTACATCTTTGTTGAAATACGCTTTGGCGGCAGCCCCCACGCCGTTGGTGTTATAGCCAAGGTAAACAGTGTTAAGGTAAGCCTCCAGTATCTGCTCCTTGGACATGGCCCGCTCTATAAGGATGGTATAATATGCCTCCCTAATCTTACGCACCATGGACCTTTCTGATTTCTGGCTGGACAGGAATATGTTCCTTGCCAGCTGCTGGGTAATGGTACTGGTACCCTGGATCTTGGTCTTGAAACCGGACTTTACGCTGTTCCAGATAGCGCCGAATATGCGGACTACATTGAACCCGTTGTGATCCCAGAACGTCTTATCCTCTATTGAAATAAAGGCGTTCTTGAGGTTTTCCGGCAGATCCTGGTAGTCTACGTTGTTTCGCAGACCCTCGTTGTTCTTGTAGATATTCATCAGGATATCTCCGTTGGTATCGTACAGAACGGAGCTCTCCGACAGTATATCGTAGATGTTTCCGGGGTTGATCTCCGGAGATTCCTCTATAACTTTATAGACATAGTAACCGGCTGTTCCTACGCCTATCAGACCTACTACCAGGCACATAAGGAAAAGTACCCAAATACCATGAAGTATGGGATGTTTTCTCCTTCCGGGTTTTACGGTCTTCTTTTTAGTACCTGCTGCACTTGCAGCAGCTGCCTTTTCGGCACGTTTTTCTTTTCTGCTTTTCTTTTCCATCTTACCTTCTTCTGCCGCGGCTGCAGGCGCTGTGGCCGCATCTGACGCAGCAAGAGCAGAGGCTGCAGCTGCAGGCTCCTCTAAAGAGGCCCCTTTGCCTGCGAGGCTTTCATCCTCGGATGCTCCGGCTTGAAGACTGTTTTCGAGATCTGTGTCCGGGCTGCTCTGCTTGAACTGTTCTTTTATCTTGTCCAGTTCCGCAAGGGCATCCTGTTCATGCTCGATGCTGAAATTGTCAGTCATTTTCCCTTTCCCCCTCAAAAATG